>CAYYEB010000017.1:11635-13662 GCA_964470725.1 uncultured Lachnospiraceae bacterium
GGTACTCATCTTATGGTTTCCTCTGACCACTAGGGCGGTCAGGGACGAATCGCCAGAAACGCTCCGTTATTTCCCCGCCTGCCCTTGGTTGCCCTGTGGGAGTGAAAGAGATCTGAATTACAGCAGGTACAAAGATTGGGCATAGAAATGTGACTTGCCGGAATACCTGCCGTAGCAAGGATTCCACGATTGGCCTCCTGCAGATCCAGAAGATATTTTCCGTTGCCTTTGGAGATGAGATAGCAGTTTTGAAAATGATTCGCGACGTCCTCACCGACTTCATAACAGTCCTGACAGATGCTTGGGCCGATGGCAGCGTACATTTCTGATGGATTGGAGCCGAATTCATGCTGCATTTTTTCAACGGTTACCCGTCCCATCTCTGCAACTGTGCCTCTCCACCCGGAGTGGGAGAGTCCGATGGCGCGATGTACGGGATCGACAAAATAAAGCGGTACGCAGTCCGCATAAAATGTTGCAAGGACGACATCCGGATCATCTGTGATCATCCCATCGACATCGCTCCAGCCGCGTTCGCGGTTATATCCGCGTCCGCGATCCTCTTTCGTGACACGAATGACATTTGTCGTATGCGTCTGGGCAGAGCAGACGAGATTCTCGGGCCGAAATCCCGTCGCATTTGCATAACGCCGGAAATTCTCATGAAGATTTTCCTTCGGGTCTTCGCAGTCAAAACGAAAACTCATGGTAGAGAAATATCCCTTGCTTACGCCGCCGAATCTTGTGGAGAAAGAATTGTAAAGCCAATCAAACTGATCAAGCTGCGGAAAGGTAAAATAAAGGCAGGATTCCTTGCGGTGAAGCGTCATGCCCGGTTCTGATTCATCGATCCATTTTATATCCATAGTATCAATACTCCTTATTACAGTAACTTTGAATAGTAGTATAGCATGAATTTCCAGGAATCACATTGACAACAATCCTTTATCTGCGTTAATATTGATAAGCTGTACAGGTACATGATGTGGTATTTTACATCCTTCCGGAAACCTGATTTTGAGGATTACGGACTTGCGGGTATCTGAAGATGCAGCAGATTTTCTTTATGAAGGGAATAAAGTCCATGATTCGAAGCATGACGGGATACGGACGCGCCGAGTCCTCCACCGAGGACAGAAAGCTTACGGTAGAGATGAAATCCGTCAATAACCGTTATCTTGATTTTAATATCCGAATGCCCAGAAAGTATAATTTTCTGGAGTCACAGGTGCGTACGGTTCTCAAAGAGTATGTGGAACGCGGCAAGGTAGATGTATTTATAACTGCCGAAGAATATTCCGAGGGGGCCGCTTCACTGAATTACAATGAGACACTGGCGGAGGAATATATCGGCAAATATAAGGAGATCGCCGATAAATTCGGTATCCCCAACGATGTTACGGCTTCGAAAATAGCATCATCTCCGGAGGTTCTGACTCTTGGAGAGGCAGAAACCGATGAAGAGGAACTCTGGAAGGAACTGGAACCTGTTCTTCGGGCGGCGGCTTCCAACTTTAATGAAGCCCGTGAAACGGAAGGAAAGAGACTGTATACGGACCTGGAAAAGAAGCTTTCGGATATGGACGGTCTCGTTGATGAAGTGATTGACCATGAGCCTGAAATTGTGAAGGCATATCAGGAGAAACTGCAGGAAACGCTTGCTGAAATTCTGGAGGATCGCGACATTGATGATTCGAGAATTGCGGCGGAATGTGTTGTATATGCAGATAAGATCTGTACGGATGAAGAGACGGTTCGCCTGAAGAGTCATATCCGTGCAATGAGGGACGAGCTGGAAAAGGATGGCAGCATCGGAAGAAAGCTGGATTTTATTACCCAGGAAATGAATAGAGAGGCCAATACAACCCTGTCCAAGGCGGGCGATATACTCACTTCCGAAATTGGCATCAACCTGAAAACCGAAATAGAAAAGATCAGAGAACAGATCCAAAACATAGAGTGATAAGTCAGTTGCATGCGGCAGCATGATAGCAAGCTTGCTTGCAAAATCATGCTGACATATGCAA
>CAYYEB010000017.1:13762-18757 GCA_964470725.1 uncultured Lachnospiraceae bacterium
GCAGCATGATAGCAGACTCAAGGAGGTCTATATGGGGAAAAAAGGAATACTAACCGTGGTATCCGGATTTTCCGGTGCAGGAAAGGATACGGTGAAGGATGCTCTTCTGAAAAAGTATTCGGATCTTTACGCAGTTTCCGTTTCCGCAACAACCAGAGATCCGCGTCCGGGAGAAAAGGATCGGGTGGATTATTTCTTCGTTGGTGAGGATAAATTCCTTGATATGATTTCAAAAGATGCCTTTTACGAACATGCTGTTTATCAGGGAAATCACTATGGTACTCCGAAAGACTATGTGGATGAGCAGCTGGAAAAGGGAAAGGACGTCATTTTAATCATTGAGGTGCAGGGCGGAATGCAGATCCGGGAGCGTTTCCCGGATGCAGTGCTTGTCTTTCTGACACCGCCGTCCGCAAAAGATCTGAAGGAGAGACTGATCGGCAGAAAAACCGAGGAGAAGGATAAGATTGCCGGCAGACTTCGCCGTGCTGCTGAAGAGTCAGAATATATGGATCGTTATGATTATGTTCTGGTCAATGATGAGGTGGAACCGTGTGCGGAAAGACTTCATCAGATTATACAATCAGAGCATCAGAAGGCAAAAAGAAATAAGACATTTATAAAAAAAATTTCCGATGAACTGAAACAAATGGTAAAGGAGAGTGAAGAACTATGATGATGCATCCTTCTTACAGGGAAATGATGGAAGCAGTCAACAAACAGAGCGAGGACGATACAGTCCCGATTGTTTCAAGCCGTTATTCGATTGTTATGGCAACGGCAAAGAGAGCCAGACAGATTGTGGACGGCGATGCGCCCCTGATCGAAAATACGAAGGGAAGAAAGCCACTGTCGATTGCCGTTGATGAGATTTATCAGGGCAAGGTGAAGATTCTTCCGGACGCCAGCGATAACTGAATGAAAAATGACAGTACTGTACAGGTTATGATAGCGCACGGCTTTCTTTGAATGATAAAGTCGTGCGCATGGCCCGTACAGTATATTTTTTGCAATAGCGGACGGGAAAACAGTAAAAAAGTCCTGTGCTAAAGGACTGCAGACAGTATGATGCAGTATTTAAGCTGCATATAGAAATGAAATGGAAAAGGATTGATTTTAAATGAAGCTATTTATGGTTTCGTTGGGATGCGACAAAAATCTGGTCGATTCCGAAAGAATGCTCGGTATTCTGACTGCGCACGGATATGAACTGACTGATGCAGAGGAGGAGGCCGATGCGGCAGTTGTCAATACCTGCTGTTTTATTGAGGAGGCAAAAAAGGAAAGTATCGGTGAGATCCTCTCTCTGGCACAGTTGAAAGAGGATGCAAATCTGAAGGTTCTTGTTGTTGCGGGATGCATGGCACAGCGCTATAAGGATGAAATTCTGGAAGAAATTCCGGAAATTGATGCCATTGTAGGACCGACGTCTCTGGACAGTGTGGCAGAGGCTGTGGATGATGCATTCCGGGGAAAGAAAGACGCGGTATTTCGTGACATCAGTACGGATCCGAAACTTGTAAAGAACCAGCGTGTACTGACGACAGGCGGTCATTATGCTTATCTGAAGATTGCAGAGGGATGTGACAAGAGGTGTACATATTGTGCAATTCCTGATATCAGAGGCCACTACCGAAGCTATGCAATGGAGGACATCCTGGAGGAAGCTGAAAATCTGGCAGAGCAGGGCGTTCGCGAACTGATTCTCGTGGCAGAAGAGACAACGCTTTACGGAACGGATATCTACGGGAAGAAAATGCTGCATGTTCTTCTGAAGAAACTTGCTGCAATTCCTGAAATTCACTGGATTCGCATTCTTTATGCATATCCTGAGGAAATTTATCCGGAGCTTATTGAGGAAATGAAGCAGGAGCCGAAGGTCTGTCATTACCTGGATCTTCCGATTCAGCATGCCTCTGACCGAATCTTAAAACGAATGAACAGGCATACAACAAAGGCGGATTTAATAGAACTGATCGGAACTCTTCGGCGTGAAATTCCTGATATTTTTCTGCGCACTACATTGATTTCCGGATTCCCGGGAGAGACGGAGGAAGATCACAGAGAACTTCTCGACTTTGTAAGGAAAATGAAGTTTGACAGACTCGGTGTATTTACGTATTCTAGGGAAGAGGGAACACCGGCCGAAAAGATGACTCCGCAGATTCCGCAGAATGTGATGGACAAAAGAAGAGATGAGATCATGCTTCTGCAGCAGAAAATTTCTTTGGAAAACGGGCAGAGACGAATCGGCAGTACGATGGAGTGCCAGGTTGACGGATATCTTCCCGAGGATGATCTGTATGTCTGCCGCTCTTATGGGGATACTCCGGGTGTCGACGGGAATGTGTATGTCTCTTCGGAAGAAGAACATATGAGCGGGGATTTTCTTATGGTCGAAATCACAGACGCTTCAGAATATGATCTGACTGGAAAGGAGATTTTAGAAGCATGAATGCACTCAAAAATATGAATCTTCCCAATAAACTGACCTGCCTGCGCATGATTATGATTATTCCATTTGTAATCTGTATGCTTGTCGGACGGGCCGAAGGGGGATGGATGGTAGCATCTCTGATACTCTTTATCGGCGCGTCATTTACGGATATGCTCGATGGAAAAATTGCAAGATCGAGACATCTGATCACCGATTTCGGAAAGTTTATGGATCCGCTTGCGGATAAACTTCTGGTATGCTCGGCAATGATCTGTCTGGTTGATCTTCGCCGTCTTCCGACCTGGGTCTGCATCATTATCATTGCACGTGAGTTTATCATCAGCGGTTTCCGCCTGATTGCTTCAGACAATGGCATTGTGATTGCCGCAAGTTACTGGGGAAAGACCAAGACGGTTTCTCAGATGGTGATGATCGTTCTTCTGATTTTAAATATTGACCTGCCGTTCTTTAAAGTTTTATCTACGATTTCCATCTATGTTGCCTGCGCACTGACCGTCATTTCACTGGTGGACTATATTGCAAAGAACCGTAATGTTCTTTCGGAACAGAAGTGAGGAACGGGCTATGAACGATATTGCATTTCAGGTAGTGGATGAACTGATCAAAAGAAAGCTCACGCTTACCACTGCGGAGTCCTGTACGGGAGGCATGGTTTCGGCCTCGGTGGTAGATGTACCGGGAGCTTCGGATGTGCTGATGCAGGGGCTTGTCACATACAGCAATTCCGCAAAAATGAAGTACCTGGGTGTGAAGGAGAAAACTTTGCTCGATCATGGAGCGGTAAGTGAGGAGACGGCCCGTGAAATGGCTGAGGGAGCCTGCCGCATGACCGGTACGACCTGCGGAGTTGCGACAACCGGAATCGCAGGACCGGGAGGAGGAACACCGGAAAAACCGGTGGGGACCGTTTATATTGCGGCCTGCGTCAATGGACATACAGAAGTGAAGCTTCTGCAGCTTAACGGGACAAGATCCGGGAATCGTACTTCATCATGCGAGGAGGCTCTTGCGCTTTTATATGATACTGTGCTAAAGTACGCATAAATCAGGAGGTAAGCTATGGCAAAGATTCAGATGAAGACACCGCTTGTCGAGATGGACGGCGATGAGATGACCAGAATTCTCTGGAAGATGATTAAGGATGAGCTGATTCTTCCGTTCATCGATTTGAAGACTGAGTATTACGATCTCGGATTAAAACACCGCGATGAAACGGATGATCAGGTAACGGTGGATGCGGCAAATGCCAATAAGAAGTATGGCGTTTCCGTAAAATGCGCGACAATCACACCGAATCCTGCCCGCGTCAAGGAATATAATCTGAAGAAAATGTGGAAGAGCCCGAACGGAACGATCCGTGCGATTCTTGATGGAACGGTATTCCGTACGCCGATTGTAGTAAAGGGAATTGAGCCCTGCGTGAAAAACTGGAAGCAGCCGATTACAATTGCCCGCCATGCATATGGTGACGTCTATAAAAATGCGGAGATTCGTGTACCGGGCAAGGGAACCGCAAAACTGGTTTTTGAAGGGGAAGACGGACAGGTCATTGAGAAAAAAATCTATGATTTTGAAGGCCCTGGTGTGATTCAGGGAATTCACAACAAAGATGCGTCCATCGAAAGCTTCGCAAGATCCTGCTTTACTTATGCACTTTCTGAGAAGAAGGATCTCTGGTTTGCAACAAAAGACACGATTTCCAAGACATATGACCGTGATTTCAAGGAGATCTTTGAAAAAGTCTATGCGGAATATGAGGACCGTTTCAAAGAGGCGGGCATCACATATTTCTACACGCTGATCGATGATGCGGTTGCACGTATCATGAAATCAGAGGGAGGCATGATCTGGGCCTGCAAGAATTATGACGGAGATGTATTCTCAGATATGCTTTCTTCCGCATTCGGCTCTCTGGCGATGATGACATCAGTTCTCATTTCTCCGGATGGCAACTATGAATATGAGGCCGCGCATGGCACAGTGCAGCGCCACTATTATAAATATCTGAAAGGTGAGGAAACTTCCACGAACTCCGTGGCAACTATCTTTGCATGGACAGGCGCACTCAGAAAACGTGGCGAACTGGATCAGATTCCGGAACTTCAGGATTTTGCCAATAAGCTTGAAAAAGCGACCATCGATACGATTGAAAGCGGAACAATGACCGGTGATCTGTGCCGGATCACAACGCTTCCGAACCCGAAGAAGGTCAACAGCCTGGAATTCATTCAGGCAATCCGGGCTAATCTGGAGAAGGCACTTTCCTGATTTATACATGTATTACCTTGAAGGAAAAACTCCCTGCGAAAACACGCTGCGCTTTACTCATCTCACAGCGAATCATTTGCACGGCCCTCGACCGCGATAGTTGCGTTTGCGGATCTCGGGCCGGCACGATTCTTGTGAGATTTCGTGCGCTTGCTAAGGATTTTCTGCAGGGAGTTTTCCTTCTGCGGTTTTATACATTTCGAATGTGAACCGGACAAAACTATCTCCCCGACGCGAATCCAAAACGATTTTGAGCGCGGGGAGATATG
>CAYYEB010000018.1:0-18461 GCA_964470725.1 uncultured Lachnospiraceae bacterium
TTTTTCACGATCGGATACAGATGCTCCATATCCGCAATGTGCACGATCAGCGGATTGTCTGAAGGTCTCCCCTTTGCCGCATAGATTTTTTTTGAAGCCTCGGGATTGAGCGCATCGCCACCCAGCCCATACACGGTTTCCGTCGGAAATGCGACAAGTCCTCCCTCTTTCAATATTTCTCCCGCATGCCGGATCTCTTCTTTTTTCTCTCCCACATGGTCCGGATCTATTTTGATAATTTCCGTTTCCATTTATCCGATCCTGCTTTCTTCATCATCATCCAGATCGTCATCCGGATCAAAATCATCGTCACTGTATTTCAGCAGAAAGTTTTTCAGCTTCGGGCCATCGGGATCATCCAGTTCATCATCCGGATCATCCAATGCTTCCAGATCTTCCTCATCGGCTTCCCCGTCTTCCTCCGAAACATCGGTCATTGCCCCGCTCAAAGAAGAAGGCATGCTTTCTGCAATCTCATGCACATCCTTATAGGACTGCCGGAATTTCTTCTGTACCTCATTGAACATATCCAGAGCTTCTCTGATGCCATCCTGTACAGCCTTATATTTCTGCTGTCCGGCCAGAAGCCGTGCATCAATATCTCCCTGCATGGAGTCTACCTTCTGCTGTGCCCGTCCCTCAGCCTCGCTCTGTATCTTTTCGGCCTCTGCCTTTGCATTGCTGACATACTGATCCGCTTTTGTCTTTGCCTCATTGATGATCTTATCAGCCTGTGACTGTGCATCACTGAGCATCTGATCCGCCTGGGATTGTGCGTCTGTAATCATTTCATTCCCCCTGACTTTTGCCTCGAACAGAATCTCCCCGATCTGCTGATAGTGATCCACGTATTTTTCATACTTATCCTGCACATCACGTTCCAGCTTCTCCATCTGTTCATCTTTTTTGACAAGATGATCATTCAGCTCTCCAATCCGCTTATTCAATTCCCGGATTCTGTCCTGAAGATCATGAATCAGTTTTTCCCTGTTCTGATCCGTCCGTTTATACTCGGAAATTTTCCGCGCATGCTCATCCTGTTCCTTCTGGATGTATTCGATCACATCGTCCTTATCGAAACCATTCAATGATCTTTTGAATCTGCTGCTGTAATCATCCATACCCCGGGACTCCCTTCTGTCCGTCACTATCTGTCTGAACTACTCTTAAATTCAGTATGCAAAATCTGTTTTGTGTGGTCTTACTGCATATATTTACTGATAACCGGCCAGATATCACTGTTTTCCTGGCCGAGCTTCCACTCCGCGACACCGGCAATATTCAGTTTCTGAATTGCCTTCATCTTTTCCTCAATGGATTTCTCATCTTCCATCCAGATCTGATATGTGGTGCCATTGCTTTCCATTTCACCATAATTCTGTCCCAGATTGTCATCCCATCTGAGATTCATGCCCAGGCTCTTCACAGCTGCCTCGGCATCCTCCATTCCATAAGCCGTGCTCTTCGGTGTACCGCTTCCATCGGTCGTCCACATTCTGGTGAAGAACGGAATTGCCGCGATCACCTTGGAGGCGGGAACCGCTTTCAGCGTATCCTCAAGTCCCTTTTTCACGAAAGGAAGTGAAGCCACCGAACCGGCCTTCTCTGCGCCGCTGCTGTGCTCATCGTAGCACATCGTGATGACATAATCCGCAACACGTGCCTGTTCGCCCCGTCCCATATAGCTGGTAAAGGTCGGTACATAATTATCTACCGAGAGAACTTTTCCACGGTTTCTGCATTCCACGGAAAGTTCACGAATCAGCTCCAGAAATGCCGGTGCACTGTTCTTATTCACCTTTTCGAAATCCACATTCAGGCCGTCGGCCCCGGAATCTTCCAGTCCCTGCATAACCGTATGGATCATCGCGCTTCGGTAAGACTCTTTTGAAAGTGCCGCAGCGGTCGCCTCCGAGGAATTGACGCTTCCGTCAAAGTCATTCATCACGGCCCAGACCTTCATTCCCGCGTTATGCGCAGCCGCCACATAGGAACTGCTCGCAAGGGATGTCATCTCGCCCTCATTATTATTTAAGAAAAACCAGGTCGGCGCAATCGTATTGACGCCGCTGACATTTGCAATTGCATTACTTAAAGCATTATTTGATGCCTGACTTGTCGTCTGATGGAATACCATATTTACAGGAGTGCCGTCATTTAACGTCGTATATTCTCCGATCGGACTTGTGTGATCGTCTTTTTGCTCCCCGATATCCGTCAGATCCTCGTCCTGTATATACCCGACATAACCGTCCTCCGTCACCACATTGGTCCAGCCGGCCGTTTTCCCGTCTCCCGCTGTTCCATCAGAGGAGACATCCAGAAGGCGAACCTTCTCTCCCTTTGTTCCGTCTTTTATAATATCGGATTTAATCGATGGTTTTTCACGAATCGCCGCATTCTCCGCCAGGGAACCTGCTGCATAATCAAATGTTCTCTTGATCACTACACGGGTCGGAGAATCATAGGTTTTCACCTCGATATCCGACATTTTCTTCAGATAGTCCAAAGATACGTAAACCGTACCATTTTCGACCAGAGCCTCTTTTCCGGAAGTCGAACCGCCTGTCAGGTCCAGCACTGTCTTCTTCGTCGGAGTCGTCACAATCAGAAGCTTATCCGAATCTTCATAGTAAAACCCCGGGTTGACCGAACTGCTGACAAAATTCATCGGCAGATAGATTGTTCCGTCTTTCTCAATTCCGGTTTTGGATGATACCGCAGCCCCCGACGTAATTCCTACATCGGAAGCCCCGTCAATTCCGAAATACTCCGCCTCGTCCATATGTCTGCTGGAAGGCGTCTTTCCATTCACATAGTAAAAAAGGAATCCCACTGCAGCAATTCCCACCACAAGCAGCAGAATCAGAAGCGTCGGGTGGAATTTCCGCTTCCTTTTATAGTGTACATTCTTACTTTTTGCCATAAAACTCCCCATTTCATAATCAGAGTTATTTTATCATTCCAGTTCCCTTTTGTACACAACAAAGACGCCTTTGCCGCATGTACAGTCGGAAATTCCTTATTCCTGGCAAAGACGTCTTCACTTTCTGATTCTACGATTTTGTGACTATTGCTTCCTGATGAACAGATCAAATCACGGTGTAAAGCCCCGTTGCATTCTTACTTTCAATGCTTTATCCGTTCAATCGGAACTCTTGTAAAATTGACTTTAATCACCTTCCCTTTCCGGTCATAAACCATATCACGCATATAGGTTGCGGAGCGGTCCCTGACCATTACCGACGCCAGCTGTTTGGGTCTGACTTTTACCCCTTCGGGACAGTACAGCCTGCAGCCGTTCGACTCCAGTGTCTCAAATTCTTGTTTGTACTGACGGTACAGTCCTTCTGCTCGCGGCATCTTTATGACTCCTGTTTGTGAGATTTGAAAATGCGGCACGGAACGTGCCTGATGAACAACTTCTTTCGGAAAGGCCTTTCTTATGTCATTAAAGGTATACTTTTTTGTGAGAATATTCAATGGATTGGTGGAAAATACATAATATATTGTCACAAGTTTGCTAAATAGTGTTATATATTTATGTTCATTTGTCGGGGACAGCCGTGAGATCAGACATAATTCTGGGCACGGGCTTCAAATCATGACCTGTATAACTCAGGAGTGAACAATAGATCTCACGGCTGTCCCCTCCGATAAACGTTCAATCCGTATTTACAGAATTACAATTTAATTGTATGATTACAGTGTGAAAAGTCTTCTCCCAAGGCATGCTTGCATGCCTATGGGAGAAAGACTTTATAACACGCTCCACATGGAGCACGAAGTGGCACGCAGTTACCGCCGACCGAGTCGGCAGACGAGAACGCAAGTGCCACGGAAGTGCGGAATGGGGGAGCGCGGTGGGAGCTTCGAAGAAGCGTAACCGCGCGTAATCACTTTTGATACCTACATAATTGTAAGCTACAGATAACTTCCTATTAAATTGAAACAGGTGATTTATTTGAAGATAGAAAAAATAAGTGACAATCAGATTAAATGCACGCTCACACAGCAGGATTTGAAGGATCACAATATTCAGATCAGTGAGCTTGCCTACGGATCCGAAAAAGCGAAGGCTCTCTTTCGTGAAATGATGACGCAGGCATTTCAGGAAGTCGGCTTTAATGCCGAAAATATTCCGCTGATGGTGGAGGCCATTCCCGAAAAGCAGAACAGCCTTGTGCTGATCATTACAAAGGTGGACAACCCGGATGAAATTGACTCCAGATTTTCAAAGCTGTCGCCTTCTTCTGTGCAGGCAAATGTGGAAAATGAAGTCCACGTGGAAGGTGCGGACGACATCATCGATGTCTTCCGTCGATTGAGAGAATCCAAAAAAGCTTCTGCAAAGGGCAGAGATTCACAGGGATCCGGCAACGCAAAGCAGACTGCAGGGGCCGCTGCAGGAAAGGCAAAAGAGAAGGAGCCGCTCAATCTGATCCGTTTCTACCGTTTCAGTACTCTGGATCATGTCATCTCAGCGGCGGAAGCACTGGGAAAATTTTATAACGGAGAAAATTCGCTGTATCACAGTAAAAAGAAGGGTTCTTATTTTCTTGTGGTACATCAGTCTTCCTGTACTCCGGAAGAGTTCAACAAGGTCTGCAACATTCTTTCCGAATATGCTGCCGGTCAGACCTATCAGCATGCTGCGGAAGCGTACCTTTCGGAGCATGAAGAGACAGTGATTGCCCACAATGCGATTCAGCAGCTTGCACGCTTCTGACGCTTCAGTTTTCAGTTAAGAGGCGGCGAATAACTTTTCATTTAAAAGCATTAAAAAAATTGCGGAATCTCCATCGAGATCCCGCAATTTTTCAGTTCATCTTAAAGATGCATCAGCCCTGGGAGATTGCTCCTGTCGGACATGCAGCTGCGCATGTTCCGCACTCTACGCACTCATCCGGATTGATTTCATAATGGGAATCACCCTCAGAAATTGCTCCTACAGGACACTCGCCTGCACATGTTCCACAGCTTACGCATTCATCAGAAATTACATATGCCATAATTAAAATCCTCCTTTAATTTTCGGAAGCTCTTCCGGGAAATTGCTCCGGCGGAAGGATGCTTCACGTGTTCTTATTTAAGTCTTTCACTAGCATAATCCATAAAAAAGCAAAATGCAAGAAAAATAAATCCTTGCATTTCAGTCGAGTTTGAGTTATAATACTATAACTTTAATTAGCTGTTTCTAATTTATCTTATGCCCTGTATAAAAGTGTCCGCTGATAATCGTTTCTCAGCGGACATTTTTTGCTTAGCTTTCTTAAGTTTACTTCTCTTCTTTTTTACCTCTGCGGAACCACTTAATCACTTTATCCGTAGAAGATACTTTTTCAAGGAATTCCTTCTCCGGCATCGTTTCCGTCAGGAATCCAACCTCATCATCCATTCCGGAAAGCTTTGTAATGTCGGAAATTTCACCGAACAGCCTTCTGGCATCAGAAGCAAGGCCTCTCCAGCGGACGAAGAACGGACGCGGTACATCTCCAAGCGGCATCAGTTCCAGTGACTCGGCGCTGTAATCCGACTTGATCGTAACATGAAGATGCTTTGCCGCATCGATCACATCCCCGACAACCGCGCTTGCAGTCGGGAGTGAGCCTGCACCACTGCCGTAGTACATTGTTGTTCCGACGGCATTGCCCTTCACCATGACGGCATTCATTACACCGTCAACCGTTGTCAGCGGATTTTCCTTACCGATCATCATAGGAGCCACTACAGCCCAGACGCCCTCTTTTTCGCGGCGGCTGGTTGCAACAAGTTTAATCCTTGTATCAATTGCTCTTGCATAAGCAATATCGGCAGAATCCACCTTCGTAATGCCTTCTGTGTGAATCTGCTTGTAGGAAATATGTCTTCCGTACGCAAGGGAGGACAAAATTGCAATCTTGCGGCAGGCGTCCCAGCCTTCCACATCAGCTTCCGGATGAAGCTCTGCAAAGCCCTTCCCCTGTGCCTCTTTCAAAGCCACATCAAAGTCCTTGCCCTCATCGGCCATACTGGTCAGAATATAGTTTGTTGTACCGTTTAAGATTCCGGTCACTTCTTCGATCTCTTCTGCCGTCAGTGAGGTATTCAGTACACGAATGATCGGAATACCGCCTCCGCAGCTCGCCTCGAAGAGATAATTGACATTCATCTCGCGTGCTGTCTCACGAAGTTCCACGCCGTATTCCGCCACCAGTTCCTTATTGGATGTGCAGACATTTTTGCCTGCAAGAAGCGCCTGCTTTGTAAAATTGTAAGCCGCCTTCAATCCGCCCATAGTCTCTACGACAATTGAAACTTCCGGGTCATTCAGAATATCATTGAAATCATGTGTAATCTTTTTCTCATTCGGATCTCCCGGGAAGTCCCTCAGGTCCAGAATGTACTTTACATGAAGCTGATTGCCGAGTCTTCTGGCAATCGCCTCCTTATTCATCTCAATTACCTGAACAACTCCGGCACCTACAGTTCCGTATCCCATGACTGCAACTTCAATCATTTCGTTCTGTCTCCTCTCAGATGCTGTGCAAAAGTCACATTGCCAGCATCACTCAATTATGGCCGGCATCCGGCTTATCTGTGGTATCTTTATTACCAAGCGCAATCCACTTCAGATAGGCGTTGATGAACGGATCGATGTCTCCGTCCAGTACCTTCTGAGCATTTGTCTGTTCTTCTCCCGTTCTGAGATCCTTTACCAGCTGGTATGGCTGAAGGAAATAGGACCGGATCTGGTTGCCCCATGCTATTTCCGTCACCTTTCCGCGGATATCATCCAGCTTCGCGGCATTTTCCTGCTGCTTCAGCATATACAGCTTAATCTTCAGTTCCTGGAAAGCCTTATCCTTATTCTGGAACTGAGATCTTTCATTCTGACATGTGACGACAATTCCCGTCGGGAAATGCGTGATACGGATGGCGGATGATGTCTTATTGATGTGCTGTCCGCCGGCTCCGGAAGAACGATAGGTATCAATTCTGATATCCTTCGGATCAATTTCAATATCCAGGTCTTCCTGTATATCAGGCATGACTTCGCAGGATGAAAATGACGTCTGCCGTTTTCCGTTTGCATTGAAAGGCGAAATACGAACCAGACGATGTACACCATGTTCCGATTTCAAAAGTCCGTAGGCATTTTCACCATTTACCTGGAACGTTACGGATTTCAGTCCCGCTTCTTCGCCGTCCAGGGAATCCAGCACTTCCACTTCAAATCCATGCGCTTCCGCCCAGCGCGTATACATACGATACAGCATACTGGTCCAGTCCATCGCCTCTGTTCCGCCGGTTCCCGCATGCAGTGTCACAATGGCATTGCAGCTGTCATATTCACCGGACAGAAGTGTCTTCATGCGGATGGATTCAAAATGATTCTTGAAATCCTCATACATCTTCTGGATTTCCGGAACCAGAGTCTCATCGGGTTCCTCATCCGTCATTTCAATCATGTCCCGGATATCATCCCTCTCCTGCACAAGCTTGTTGTAGCTTTCCACATCGTTTTTCAGATCTCCGAGATGTTTCGTCTTTCTCTGAGCTTCCTCCGGATCATCCCAGAAGTTCGGCTCTTCCATTTCCCTGTTTAATTCCTGAATTTGACGCTCTTTACTAGCGAGGTCAAAGTGAGTCCCTCATTTCAACTAAAGGTTTGTCATAGGAATTCAGTTCAAGTCTGATTGGATCTAACTCTACCATTTAGTCTCACCCTCTTCCATGGACAGAACTCTGTCCTTTTGTGATATTTTAGTAGAAGAAAGCCTTGGCTTAAGCTTTCCGTCTTAAACATACAGGCCTTCTCCCCGATTTTTTTACTATACAGTAAAAAAGCGTGATTCGCAAGTATCGCTTTTCAATGCCAAAATGGTATGCTACAGTATTTAAAAAGGAGGCAGATATCCGAGATGGTTCCGTTTGATGATGAAAATTATAAAAAATTCATGGCAAATGATATGCAAAGCTGGCTGAAATCCACCGTAACGGGTGGCCGCTTTCACAGCTTCGACAATATGGAAATACAATACTATTATGCAGTCCGTCCTGATGCAAAAGCCACCATCGTCATGGTCCATGGCTTCTGTGAATTTTTCGGCCGCTATCATGAAGTGGCCTATGATTTCTACGACCAGGGATTTAACTTTTTCTTTATTGAGCTCCGCGGCCACGGCCTGTCCGAGCGCGAAATATCCAACGCTGATCTGGTTCATGTGAATTCCTTTGATGAATATCGCGATGACCTGAAAACATTTATGGACAAAGTTGTACTTACCATTGATCCCACTCTCCCGAAACTTCTGTTCTGTCATTCCATGGGCGGTGCAGTCGGTGCCATGTTTCTTGAAAAGTATCCGGAATACTTTAAGGCCGCAGTCCTCAGTTCCCCCATGCTGAAGATTAAATTCGGTGACTTTAAGAACTGGCAGGTGCGTCTTCTTGTCGCCGCGGCAAAAATAATGCACTGGAAGGAAAAGCCGCTGCCCAATGCGGTGCCCTTCGATCCGGACAAACCGGATTTTGAAAGCAGTAACTGCGCTCTTTCAAGAGCCCGCTTTGACTATCAGTTCGAACTGCGTAAAAACGGAAGAAGTGCCTACACAACAACCGGCGGAACGTATGGCTGGTGTCTTGCCGGCATCGATGCCACAAAGGAACTGATTGAAAAAGCCGGACTTGTCAAGATTCCGGTTCTCATCGTTCAGGCCGGCCAGGACACTATGGTCGACAATTCCGGACAGCAGGAATTTGCCGATCGCGCTCCCCACTGCATCATCCGGCGAATACCGGAAGCAAAGCACGAAATCTTCAACAGCAGCGGAGAGACACTTCGAAAATACTATGATCTGCTGTTCCGCTTTTTCCGTGAGCAGGCCGAACGCTGATTTATTCATGCAGCAAGCGAAGTACACAACTCTCCTATAGAATGATCCCCCGGCGCTTAAAATCGTTTCGAATTTGCGTCCGGGGGATCTTTTTTCCGGGAAGTCAGGAATACTCACTCTGCTTTATTCTGCAGATGCTGTAATTTTGATTTCCCGGCCGAGCGCAAATGACCACAGAAAGCTTTCCCGAACCTTTTTCCCTGTGGACTTTTCCAGGGCATGAGCATACTGTTCCAGCTGCACCCTGTACCGTTCTATCAGTTTTTCCGGATTCCACACATGATCCGTCTTATAGTCCACCAGGACGATTCCGTCCCCTTCATAGAAGAAGGCATCAATAATTCCCTGAACGAATACCATTTCCTCTTCCGGCCAGTCCGGTCGGATCATCGATGCAGACACTCCGGTTACAAACGGCTGCTCACGAAAAAGGTCTCCGCGCCGATCCGCCTCCGCCATGCGCCGGCCGATTCCGCTTTCCATCACTTTCGTGATATCCGAAGGGATGACAGTTGCACGCTCTTCTTCGGTCAGTTTTCCTTCTTTTAAAAGCTCATCCATCTGAAGGGATACGATATGACTCAGCTCACTAGGACTCTTCCCCTCTTTATCCTTTAAGGCTTCCGCAAACCTACCAAACGAAATGCACTCCATCACACGGTGATACGCCGATCCGCGAAGGGACCCCGTAAGTTTTCGTGGCTTTTTTTCCTCTTCCACACTTTCCGAATCCAACTTCATTTTCCGGATAAATTCCGGCACACAGGCCTCTTCTTCCAGATCCGGATACAGCTGTTCCGCATTTTCCCGTTCCGGGAAATCCGTATCCTCGTCGCCCATCTGCGCCTCTTTCAGTTCAGTGACAGAAAGTTCCACGGGCACATTTTCATTTCCTACATAGGGATACTGATAAGAAAATCTCCTCTTCAGAATATCATGCATTTCCTGATCATAGATCACGCCGGACTTCACAAGGCGCAGTTCATTTAAGTTTTTTTCAAGATTTGCCCCATGCCTTACGGCCTCCGCCGCAAGTTCCGTCGGTCTTATCGTGTATTCCTTCAGGCATCCGTTCCCATTGGATCTTTTTGCCTTCAGCATCATTCTGTCCGCGGCCGGAAGAATCCAGTTCAGATAGCTTCTGGCACGAATAATATAAGCCGCGGGAAGTTTTTCCTCCCGAAGCGGCAGATCCGGTTTCATATCTTCCAGAACCTTTTCATTCTTTACGGCACCGGTCAGTATCAGTTTCTGTTTCGCACGCGTGAGGGCCACATAGAGAATTCGCAGTTCCTCGCCGATGCTGTCCCGGAGCTTTCTGTTTTGAATCGCCTGCTTTCGCATCGTTGTAACGCGAACTCTTTTTTTATAATCCACATAATCCGAGGCAATCCCCAATTCCGGATGAATCAGGACCGCTCCCCTGGTGTCCTGCAGGTTAAACTTTTTCCCAAGACCCGATACAAAGACAATCGGATACTCCAGGCCCTTGCTCTTATGAATACTGTAAATCCGGACCACATTTTCGTTCTCGCCAACCGAACTTTGTTCTCCGAAGTCAATGTCCTGATCCTTCATCTGTCCGATGTACCGGATAAAGTTAAAAAGTCCGATATAACTCGTCTTTTCATAGGCAACGGCCCTGTCCTTCAGCACCCTGAGATTGACGGCCCTTTGTTCTCCTCCCGGAAGAGCCGAAGCGTAATCAAGGTATCCGCTCTCCGTTATGATTTTATCAATCAGTTCGTGGAGCGGCATTTCATGAACGGACATTCGGATCTCATCGTAAAATGCAAAAAAATCCTCCAGTTTTGCTCTTAACGCCATCTGGTCTCCTTCTTTGGCATAGGCCCTCGCGGCGTCATACATGGAAATATCCTGCCTCTTTGTACTTCCTGACCAGGATTCGGCCATTTCAAAAGAACGTACCCTTGCCAGATCCTCTGATGTCAGGGAAGCAAACGGAGAATGCAGAACCGCGGTAAACGGTATATCCTGCTGCGGATTGTCCACAATGGAAAGATAATTCAGGACCGTTTCTACTTCCGTCGCCTTAAAATATCCCGTCTTTGTCTCCGAATGTGCCGGTATTCTCATGTCATCCAGCACACGGACAAAATCATCTGCCCAGTATTTTGTTGTTCTCAGGAGGATGACTATGTCCCTGTATTCGGCGGGCCGCATTGTCTTTGTCTTCGTGTCCTCGATCTTCAAATGCCCGACGATCTCACGAATTCTGCCGCCGACAGCCCTGGCCTCAAGTTCCCGCTGCTCCATGGATTTCACATCATCCAGCAGTTCCTCATCCTCCACTTCCTGCTCTGTCACTACCGGCAGAATCTCCGTTTCAAAGCCATGACCATCCGTATACTCTGCTCCCTGTATCAGGCAGGC
The DNA here is from genome assembly GCA_964470725.1 of uncultured Lachnospiraceae bacterium. GTDB lineage: Bacteria > Bacillota > Clostridia > Lachnospirales > Lachnospiraceae > Chordicoccus. The sequence continues at coordinate 11,274 of CAYYEB010000018.1, forward strand.
ATCGTCATCATACTCCACGCCTCCGACTTCCCGGCGCATGATCTGACGAAAGATGCCGTTGACCGTATCCACAACTTCGCGGCGGCTTCGGAAGTTTTTATGCAGATCGATACGCACGCCTTCCCCGTTTCTTTTTGCGTAGTTCTCATACTTTTGCATGAAAAGTTCAGGCCGCGCCTGTCGGAAGCTGTAGATGCTCTGCTTCACATCCCCGACGCAGAAGTAGTTCTGCTCCGGATGACTTTCGTCTTCCTGCCGGCTGACTGCAGTCAGTATGGCTTCCTGCAGATAGTTGCTGTCCTGATACTCATCGATCATGACTGCGCGGAATCGTTGCGAAAGCTCCACAGCCGCTGCCGTGCGCTTTCCCGCATCATCTCTTAGAATCCGAAGGGCCGTATGCTCAAGATCCGAAAAATCCATCAGATTTTTCCGCCGCTTTGCCTCACTGTATTTCTCAATCAGGTGTTCCGTCAGATCGATCAGCGTCAATATCGGTCCGGAACTTTTCTTCTGAAGTTCAAAGGCCTCCGGCAAAGATTCACGAAACGTATTATTCGCCAGATCTTCCACCGTCTTTTTTATCTGTTCCCGTCTGTTTTTGAACGTCTCACGCAGAGACACATCCTCATCAGGGCCGCCCTTTTTTCTGGAAAGGGTCTCCCACTTTGAAAATGACTGCAGAGTCCTGCGGCATTCCTCGTAATCATCCGAGCTTTTCTGCAATGCCGTAAGGTATTCCAGGTCCGATGTGGCGGCGGAAAGGTACTGGGTCGGTCCGTCTTCCTCACTTGCCAGTTCCAGGTTCTGCTGCGCCCAGGTCACTATCAGGTCAATGGTCTCCCCGGCCTCTTCGAGAAGATCCTTCATCCAGTCAGATTCCGTAAACTCCTGAAAATCTGTAATCAGGTTATCCTTTCTGCACTTTTCCAGCCATTTCTCCGGGTACGGATTACTTTCCGCCGCATCATAGACCCGAAGAATCAGCTCCTCCACCGCTTTATCTGACTTTTCCGAAGCGAACGTCTCCACAAATGCATGAAAACGCCGGAGTGCTTCCGGATCCTCACAGGCATAGGCCTCCTCCAGCACTTCCTTTAATGCGTCACTTTTCAGAAGTTTTGCCTCGCCCTCTTCCGCCACACGAAATCCCGGAACAAGTCCGGCTGTCTGCGCATAGTTGCGGATCACATAAGAACAGAAGCCGTCAATCGTCGTAATCTGCGCATTATGAATGAGTGTGGACTGCCTTGCCAGATGTTCATCCTCCGGATTTTCATCCAAAGCGTCTGCCAGAGCCTTTCTGATGCGGTCGCGCATCTCTCCTGCTGCAGCCTTGGTAAATGTCACAATCAGAAGCTCATCAATATCAATTTGATCTTTCGGATTTTCGATCAGATCCAGAATTCTGGCCACAAGAACCGCGGTCTTTCCGCTTCCGGCCGCAGCACTCACCAGAATATTGCTGTTTCTGGTATCAATGACCCTCTTTTGTTCTTCCGTCCAAGTCGGAGTCTTCATCCGCATCTTCCTCCATCTTCTGAAGCGTCTCATCCTGTTTCATCGGCAACAGCTCACGATAGACAAAACCGTGAATCTTCCGGTCAAAGCCACAGATTCCACCGTACGGGCAAAATTCGCAGGCGGTTCTCTTTTTATATCGATAGGGATTGATATCCGCCTCTCCGTGAAGAATTTTCCACGCGCATTGCCTCATTTTCCGAATCGCGTACTCTTCCATGATCTCAAATGCTTTTCGATCAAGGACGCCGGATCCTGCCCGAAACTGCGCCGGAAGTTTTTCTCCCGTCTTCTTATCAACCTTACTTTTGTTATAGGAAACCGGAATATATCTTGAACTTCCTTCTCCTCTTTTCATGGCTCTGTCCATGTGTGAGATTGCATCGGCATCCTTCAGAACAACTCCTGAAGCTTTCAGCGCTTTCAGAAGTTTTTCCTCTATTGTTTCAGCCGTATCTCCAGGCTGCAGCTGTACAATCGGATCTTTCACCTGATAATAAAAGATTCCTGCCGGTATCGGATTTTTCTTTTCACCTTTCAGTTTCTCTACCGCTTCGTTCAGATAAAGTATCAGCTGAAGCTGAAGTCCGTAGTACACCTGATTGATATCAAACTGTACCGTTCCAGTTTTATAATCAATAACTTTTACATATGTTTTTCCATCTTCTGTATCACAGGTATCCACACGGTCAATCCTGCCGGTCAGCGTCATGCTCGTTCCATCCGCAAAATGAAAATTGAGAAATTCTCCGGAATCCTTAAAATCCGCCTCCGTCCAAGTCACATCGAAGTCTCCTGCCGAAAGCTGCTCTCCCAACCGTTTAATTGTTGTATCCAGCAAATGTTCCAGCCGCTCTATTTCATATCTGTTCCGGGCATTGTCAAAGAGAACCTCTCCGCCATTGTTCTTTATGGAATTTTCCAGTTCTTCCCTGGCATAAACTGCCCTTTTTTTCTCATCTTTTGCCGCTTCCGCCCAGGTTGTATGCTCTTTTTTCACGCGATCCGCATACCGCTGCAGTGCCTCATGGAGAACAGTTCCGCGATCCATTCCGGAAAAACTGAACTCAGGCCTGTCTTTCAGGCGAAGTCCGTATTGAAGGAAATGCTTGAATTCACATTCACAGAAACGCTCCAGTCGCGAAGCGGAATTCTGCAAATGTCTTCCGTAGAGAGCTTCGGCCGCTGCCTGTCCGATGCGATCCGACGATTTATGCACTCCCGCAGCCTGAAGCAAAGAGGTCATGCGTCCTGCGTACTCCGGATTGTTTTTATAATAAGAAAAAAGTTCCAGAAATGCCGGTCCGGGCTGAACTTCTCCCATTTTCTGCATCTGCTGAATGAAAAGAGTCACTCCGGTCTCCGGAAGCTCGATTCGTGTTCGAAGCCTTCGATCCGAACGCTCCATCTCATTCCTCGAAGCGTTCCTTCCCTGCGTCTTCTTTGTTTCATTTGAATGCGTTTCCGCATCAGAGATACCTTCGGCTTCCGGATCACATTCCTTAAGTTTCGGGAACATTCTCCGGATCATCCCAATCAGAAAAGCCGGTCTTAAAGCCTCTCCGGCAGAATCGGTCCGGCTATACGTAAGGTACAGTTTTTCCGATGGTCTTGTCAGTGTCAGATACAGGTAAAACCTCTCAATATCCATCGCATCCCTGGCTTCAGGCTTTAAGGAAAGTTTTTCCGCCTGCAGCTTTTGTCTGTCTGCCTCGCTGAATATCCCTCCCGATTCCTGATTCTTGGGAACCAGGCCGTCATTCACTCCGACAAAAAACAGCACCTTAATTTCTCCAAGACGGCTTCGTTCCATATCCCCGACCATGACTCTGTCCGCCCCCGGCGGAATAATTGCCACCCGGGCTTCGGAAAATCCGGCCTCTACCAGGTCCTGATAATCCGACATGGAAATCTTTTCATCTCCCAGGACATCCACCAGCTTATCCAGAAAATTCATCACATACGGATATACCTGTGCATATTCCCGGGCCAGGTCATTGCGTCCCGCCTCTTCAAAGGCTTCCTGTCTCTTTTTCAGCTTCTCCTCCGCATGAGAGCGTACGCAGAATTCATAAAGTGCAGTCGTCTTCTCCCGCACTGTGCTTCCACGCTTCGAAAAAACATCATCCAGCGGATCCAAAAGTTCACAGACGCGCTTTCGCACCTCATTGAGTTTCGGCACTTCGCCTGCATCCTCTCCTGCGTATACACGCAGAAATGGTTCCCGCCATTTTTTCTTGCCTCGGATTCCTGTTCCCAGCACATAATTTTCCAGATGTTCTATGCTGTCCGGATCCAGATCCGTCATTCCGCTCTTCAGGAGACGGAAAATGCCCTCGTAACTGTAATTTTCCGCACATACCTCAAGAGCTGCCCGCAGATATTCCAGGAACGGATTGTTCAAAAGACTTCTCTTTTCATCCAGAAAATACGGTATCTTCCACTGACCGAATATCTCCCTTACATATATGTCATAAGAGCCGAGATCGCCCGTCACAACCGCGATATCTCTCCATCTCATTCCCTTCTCACGCACAAGGCGGTGAATCAGGAACGCCGCTTCTTCAATCTCCTGCCGCGGATCGGCAACACTTAAAATCCGTATATCTTCCGGTTCCTTTTTCCAGCGATACACGCCCCGCCGCATAATGTGATGCTCCAGAAATCTCAGTTCTTCAGAGTTCCGGTATCTGTCTTCCGCCGGATGATTAAGTCGGACTGCAGGAAGAAGCTTTGTATTTGTCTTTCGGGCAATCCCGATCAGAGAACTCAGCGTCATGTGGCTCAGTCGAAACAGGTGCTGTCCGTTTTCCGAATCCTCAATTTTCTCCTCAGGGTCCAAAGTTACCGTCACATACATCCGGCTTACCATCGGCATAAGTTTTTCAAGCAGATGTATCTGTACAGGTGTGAAGCCGGTAAAACCGTCGAAAGCGATAACGCTGCCCTTCAGTTTTTCCGAACGGTCCGCCACTTCGCAGAGCTTGTCCGGGACCTCCTCCGCTGTCATGAGTTTTCCCTCCATCTTCGAAAGAAACTCCTGATAAATCAGCGTGACATCCGTCACCTTCAGGTGGAACATCCCGTTTTCATTTTTCTCTGCCTTTTCCGCCGCCTCTAAGGCTTGTCGTAAATCGTCAGGCGAATCCCCGTACAGCATGAGCTCGGAAAGGATACTTTTCATTTCCGCCACATTCTCGGGCCGCGCAAGCGTTCCGCCGAAATAGTGAAGGTTCTCCCTCTGTTCAAGCGCAATCTTTTCCAGAAGAAACGTCTTTCCTATCTCCTCCAGAAGCTCGGTCTTTCGGTAACCGACCTCCGAGAAGACACGATATGCAAGGCGGTTGAAACTCAGCACGTCAATATTCAGGATACTGTGGAAAGGATGCATTTTCACAAGCGTTTTCTGCGTCTGCATCGTCGCCTGCTCAGGAACAATCACGTAAAATCTTTTCTTCGGATCATCCATACTTTCCCGAATGATGCGTTTCAGAAGTTCCGTCGTCTTGCCTGATCCGGAGCCTCCGGTAATAAAGGTCAGTGACATATTCATCCTCCTGCCAGATCCAAACTATAGGTAACTTTCATGTTCGCCGGAAAAACATATTTTCCGGCGCTCAAAATCGTTTTAGATTCGCGTCCGGGAACTAGTTTTATCCAGCGAACATTCATATAGAATATTTTTTCACTTATGTGTCTTACATATCGCTGTCATCAAGCGCGTCTTCCGTATCTCCCAGATCAATCACCTGCTCGGCCTCATCCATATCCATTTCGCCGATCTTCTTCATCCTGCGCGTAATGATCTGTGTTCTGTGATGCAGTTTATCAGTGGATGACATTGCCTCATTCAGCTTCTTCTGCGTCTTCAGCACTTCCTCATCCATCTTCGTAAACTGGGCCTTGATCGCTTCCAGAAGCTTCATGACTTCCACACTCTTCTTGGAAAGTGCAATATTCCGGAATCCTGCCTGCAGACTGTTCAGAATCGCTGTAATCGTCGTCGGACCTGCAATCAGAACTCCCATGCTCTGGCATTTCTCTGCCAGGCCGTCTATACGGAGTGCCTCCGCGTAAAGTCCTTCCGTAGGCAGGAACATAATTGCATAATTCGTTGTCTGCGGCGGCGCAATATACTTATCACGAATCGTGCGGGCCTCATCCAGTAGCCTCTGCTTCAGCGCCGCAACCGCCGCATTCAAAGCATCCTTATCTCCCTGTTCGGAAGCATCCACAATGTGATTATAAAGATCCGACGGAAACTTCGAGTCAATCGGCATCAGAACCGTTCCGCTGCCATCCTGAGACGGAAACTTCACCGCATACTCCACACGGTCATTCGAATTCTTCTTTGTCGCCACATTTTCCTCATACTGAGAACGGGTCAGAGTCTGTTCCAGAATTCTTCCAAGCTGTACCTCACCCCAGGTTCCCCGGGTCTTTACATTCGAAAGCGTCTTATTTAAATCCGTTACACCCTCCGAAAGATTCTCCAGTTCTCCCAAAGACCTGTACAACTTTCCGAGCTGATCTCCGATTGCCTTAAAATTCGTATCAAGTCTTTCATTCAGCGACTTATCCAGCTTTTCATTCACAACTCCGCGGATCTCATCCAGTTTCTGCTCATTCGACTTCTGCAGATGCTCCGTCGTTGTCGTCAATGTCTTCAGGATCTGTTCCTGAATACTTGCCAGGGCATCCCTCTGCAAATCCGCCGCGTTCAGCATCTGCTCGGACTGCGCCTTCATCCCTTCACGAAGCGTCTCCGACACCTCTGACCGCAGCTTTGAACTTTGCTCCGCCCCGGAACGGGCGCTATTTTGAATCTGTCCCTCAAGCCGCACCAGATCATCATGTGTCCGGCGTCCGTCACGGCTCTCGGGCATCTCAGAAACCTTTTTCCAGACCAGAACCAGCAGAACGATCGCCGCTAACAACAGGATACAGATCACCACCGCCATAAAATTCCCCATCGCAAAACCTCCCTCTTTTTCCAATGGTGCTACTGTTCTATCGACTCTCATAACTTACGGATATCAGATTCTGGCCTGTTGTTCCGGGACGCTCCCGCTCGCTCGTTCTCGCAGCGGTTCTAAATTCATGCGGCGCCCTAAAGGCTTGCATTCATTAAGAACCGGCGTCACTCGGACGCCCGGAACAATCAGGCCAGAATCTGATATCCTGTACTGTATAGATTGAACAGTAACCTGACCATATTTTTGTCTTTTCACTTCATACATAAACTGATTTTTCAAGTATACCATATGCGATATGTCGTTGCAAACATACGTTCTGATTTTATCGATTCAATTTCATTTTGTATATATTCCTCTTGCCCCAAATCGTTTCCGAAACATACAAGCAGTATGAGAGACGGTATGGCCCTGCGCGAATATGAGATGCATTAGCAACTCTTGAAAGATTTGCCGCTGCGTTCGGCGAAAATCCGCTGTGTGAGCATCGGGAACTCCCGGCAATCCCTATGCCAAGTGAGTTAGGCGGATTTTCACCGGCTTTTAGCAGTGGTAAATATTTCATAGAGTTGGCTTATGCATCGATTCCTGAGCGCAGGACCATACCGTCTCCATACTGCGGGAACTATGTTTTAACTTAAAAACAGGTGCAGGGAACCTCCCCACACCTGTGACACACATACAGAACGCTTCC
>CAYYEB010000019.1:0-4522 GCA_964470725.1 uncultured Lachnospiraceae bacterium
CTTTTTTGCTCCCGGTATCAGACGAATCAGGAAAATGCACCCGACAGAGATGAAAAATACCAGAAACGGTGCTGTCAGGCGATATACGATGCTATGCTGATTGATAACAAACACATGCAGAAGTGTCCAGAGTACATAAATATGAACCAAATAAATTCCAAACGTATAATGCGCCAGAAAATCCACTAATCTTTTCAGAAAATGAATCTGCAGAAGTCTTGATAATCCGTATCGGATCAGAAGAAAAATACCCGTAGAATACAAAAGACAGGGCACGTTCACATATCCCTTATAGGTATCCACGATCTTTCCGGCCGCAACTGACACTGTCCTGGTCCCGATGATGTGCATCAGAAGACCCGCAATTCCGCACACATAAAATACGGCCCGCTGCCACGGTGCAAAATCCATATGACTTAAAAGCCAGCCGAGCGGAAGCAGAATCAGATACCCGCCCACTACCGATACCGAATAAGGAAATGCATAGCTGCTTCCCCGTACACGCAGCAGAAACGGAATCAGGCTGTTCAGTAAAAATCCCGCAGCAACAAGATAGGTAAATACTGTTTTTCTTCTCTCCTTTGCCACTGCTGCAAAAAGCGGCAGGGACAGATAGACCACAAATAGAGCCGGAAAATACCAGTAAATTCTTACCAGACTTCCATCCAGAAGTCCCTTCACGATATATCCGGCATTCATATCCGCCGGCTTTGGATTCCGAAACACACACATCTGGTACAAAAGACCGAGAATGCTCCAGAAAATATATGGAATCACTGTTTTGCTGAAACGTTTCCGAAAGAAAACCCGCAGTCCGTACCGGTCAAAGAAATCCAGAAGATTCGCCCCCGATATCATAAAAAAGACAGGTACTGCAAAGTAAAATGTACATTCAATGATATTTGCCGTCTGCCAGTAGCGTTCCGTTGCGGAAAATTCCCAGAAGCAGGAATTGACATGGAGAAAAATCACTGCCAGTGCGGAAATCACACTGGCAAGCGACAAATATTCTCTGTATTCTTTTTTTTGAGAGTTTTTTCTATCCTTTACATCATTCATTTCAGAATCTTTTCACACATAGCAAGGGCAGAGGCGATCACTGCGTCCATATCGTAATACTTATACTCTCCAAGCCTTCCTCCGAAAGTCACTTTCTCTTCCTGATCCGCAAGAGCCTTGTATTTCTCATACAATTTTCCGTTCTTTTCATCGTTGACCGGATAATACGGCTCATCTCCCGGCTTCCATTCCGAGGAATACTCACGGCTGATAATTGTCTTCGGAAGATCATTTCCATTTTCATCCTTACCGAACTCAAACCATTTATGTTCAATGATACGGGTCCACGGAGTCTCCCGGTCCGTATAATTCACAGCCGCATTTCCCTGGAAATTCGGCTGATCCAGAAGTTCCGTCTCAAAACGCACCGAGCGGTACTCAAGCGTGCCCAGCTGAAAATCGAAATAGGCATCTATCGGACCTGTATAGATCACATGCTCCGCCTTCGCATCCCAGCCTTCCTTATCCTTCAGATAATCGGTATTCACAATGACCTCTATGCCATCCAGAAGGCGCTCTACCAGCTTTGTATATCCGCCGATCGGAATTCCCTGATACTTTGCATTAAAATAATTATTATCAAAGGTAAGCCGAACCGGAAGACGTTTGATGATAAAGGACGGAAGCTCCGTGCAGGGACGTCCCCACTGTTTCTCGGTATATCCCTTGATCAGCTTCTCATACACATCCACACCGATCAGTGAAATCGCCTGCTCTTCAAGATTTTCCGGCTCAAAAGGATCTTCCGGAGACAATCCCCTTTCCGCCTGCTTCTTTGCAATATACTCCCGTTTCTGTTCCCTGATCTTCGCGTCCGCTTCTTCCGGTGTCACCACGCCCCACATCTTATTGAAGGTGTACATATTAAAAGGAAGCGAATACAATTCCCCGTGATAATTGGCCACCGGCGAATTCGTAAAACGGTTGAACTCGGCGAAACGGTTCACATACTCCCACACCTTCTTATGATTCGTATGAAAAATGTGAGCGCCATAGCGGTGCACATGGATTCCTTCCACGTCCTCTGTATAAACATTGCCCGCAATATTCGGCCGTTTGTCAATGACAAGCACCTTTTTCCCCGCTTCTTTTGCTTCATGGGCAAATACCGATCCATAAAGGCCCGAGCCGACTACCAGATAATCGTACTTCAATCTTTTTCTCCTCTTCTTCCGTAAAGTAGCTGTTCTCAGTATTATATCCACCCCGTCAGATAGCTGTCAACAAAGTCAAAATATGTTAAACTGTGATTAAGGCTATATCCTCGACCACTGAAACAGAACCTCTCTGCGAAAACACGCTACGCTTCACTCATCTCACGGCGAATCATCTGCACGGCCTTCGACCGCGATAGTTACGTTTGCGGATCTCAGGCCGGCACGATTCTTGTGAGATTTCGTGCGCTTGCTAAGGATTTTCTGCAGAAAGGTTCTGTTCCAGCGATCTCGTATATGCTTATGCTGCTTTCAAAAATGACACGCACACATATTTTACCGGCAAACATCGCAAATGCACTTTATGGAGGATTCCTATTGACATACGTCGCCTTTTTTCTCTTTTTTATTCCGCTTCCGATTCTTCTCGGAATGCCTTTTCTGAACCAGTCCGACAGAAAACCGTATCCGCTGCTTTTCAGCTGGGTGTTCGGCTTCCTGTTCCTTTTTGCTGCCTCTTATATTCCGTCTCTCATCGGCGTCTTCTGTGACTGGCCGCTCGACTACGCATATTATATCTGGCTTTGTATCCTCGTTGTGGCTGCCTGTTTTTCTTTGCAGTACGGGTTTCGGCACAGAAAAGTGCTTCTGCCTTCAAAATCAGATTGCAGTGCATTTTTTAAAGGCATTTCTTTCCTTGAAATACTCTGTGTGATTCTGGTTCTTTTTCATGCCTATGTCGTTTTCCGGTATATGCACATCGATGATGACGATTCCGTATACATTGCGGCCGCCACGACATCTCTTGACACCAATACGGTGATGCGCTTTAACCCGATGACCGGAGAGCCCTTAAAAATGCTGGGGCAAAGTGATACTGCCCGGATCTGCGTTGCACCGCTTCATGTGCTGTACGCATCGATCGCAAGGCTTTTTCACCTGCGGCCGGCAGCACTTGCGCATTCCTACCTGCCGCCCATTTTGACGATTCTTTTTTATTCCTGTATCGCCCTCATCGGATCGGTTCTGTTTCAGAAAGACCGAAAAAAAATCGCGCTCTTTACGATTTTTGTCTACCTGGTCAATATCTGCTCCTATGTCTCCGTCTACACCTCCGGAACCTTTCTTTCGATCCGAAGCTGGCAGGGCAAGGGAATTATCGTCGGCGCGCTTGTGCCGCTGGTTCTTTGGTACTACCTGTATCTCATACAGAAAAACGGAGTCTTTACATTCCGTGATACGCTGGTTCTTCTGCTTATTTACGGAACCGCAGGCCTCGCTACGGTAATGGGCATGGTTCTTCTGTGCATCACGGGATTTCTCCTTATGCTCTTCACTCTGGTGAAAACAAGACGTCCCCGCATATTTCTGCAGTATTTTCTTTGCATGATTTTTCCGGCATTTGCCACCCTGCTGTATCTGATACTCAGTAAACAGTCCGCATAACAGCGGTCCATGGAGGATTTCATGAGACAATCATTCCATACTATTTTATCCACCTTTGATCAGGTATTTCCGAAACATTCTTTCGTAATCCTGATTCTCATTGCACTTATTTTCGGCATCATTATCAGCAGAAAAAAGAGATCCGCTCCCGGATCCCTGTTCATGGCCTATTCTCTTTGCATACTGGTGCTGTTTTTTCTGCCGCCGGTTCAGATCATTATCGGAAAATTCATGCGCGAAGGTTTTGTCTACTGGCGTTTCCTGTGGCTTTTCCCCTATGCGATGATCATTGCCTATGCCGCAGTGCGTCTTACCGAGCTTTTTCCGAAACTGCTCCCGAAGGTCCTGTGCTGTGCGGCAATTGCGGTCACAATTCTCTTTTCAGGAAAGATCGTTTACAACCAGGAAGTTTTCCAGAAGGCCACAAATCGTGAAAAATTCCCGGACATTGTTCCGGAAACCGTTTCCGTCGTGCAGCAGAATTCCCGCTCTACCGGAAATCCTTACAAAAAGCTGATGGCCCCTCTCGATGTGCTGAACAAAACCCGTCAGTATGATGCAACGATCTACAATGCCACCGAACGGGTCATCTTTCCGCAGGACATCCCCCAGGATCCGACACAGCCCTGGGATGATATTGTCCGCACTTTCGGAGGAGTTCAGACCTATGATCCGAATGTCATTCCGGAAGGTCTCAAATGGCTGCAGGCTAACTATGCACTCATGCCAGATTCTTTCAATGCGGCTCCCTCTATGAGCAAAGCCGGCTGGAAACTCATCTATGAAAGAGACGGCTGGCAGATCTGGTATGAGCCGGATGTCGTGCGCTCTGTGTAGGATTATCGCAAACACAGGGGCAGAGA
>CAYYEB010000019.1:4622-18050 GCA_964470725.1 uncultured Lachnospiraceae bacterium
ATGAGCCGGATGTCGTGCGCTCTGTGTAGGATTATCGCAAACACAGGGGCAGAGACTCCCTGCGAAAACACGCTGCGCTTTACTCATCTCACTGCGAAACATCTGCACGCCTTCCGACCGGCATTGAAGCGTGGCCGGATCTCCAGGCGGCATGTTTCTTGTGAGACTTCGTGCGCTTGCTAAGGATTTTCGCAGAGAGTCTCTGCCCCTGTGTTCCCTTATGAATCTTCTACTCCGTCCCTCTAATCTTTTTTATGTATTTTATTTGTCATCGTCCGTACCATTTCCCAGGCTGTCGGCACCTTCATGATCAGAAGTGCAGCCGCATACACCCCGAAAAAGAGGAGTGCAGATATCACAAGTTCCACAAACTGTCCGACCATGCTTCCCGTATTGAGTGCAACCGGAAGCCGTCTCGTCCACACCGAGGCGAGGCTTCCGAGAACCGTTGCCAGAATGATCTTTCCATATGGTATGGATTGGAAGATCTTCCCTCTCTCCTCCTTCATAAAGAGAATCTGCACAACAAGCACCACAAATTCCGCCGCAAGGGTTCCGATTGCGGCGCCTGATGACTTCATTGTCGGGATCAAAGCCGCATTGATCACAAAGTCAACTGCGGCACCGGCCGCCACGGAATAAAAGACCTGTTTTTCCCTTCCCGTGGGGATCAGAACCTGATATCCCAAAATATTCGTAATTCCGATCAGAAGCAGTGTCGGCATGATGATCTGCATCGGCGCAATGGCATTCTGATACGCCTTTCCTGAAAGGAAATAGATACCGTTTGAGGCGAAAAGCATAAAATAGACCGTCAGCGGAACCGCAAGAACAAAGACAAAGTTAATGGCCTTGCCCGTGATTCGGTGGAATTCATCTATATCCCCGTGTTCCACATAGTAGGAAGAGCGGGGCAGAAGAACCGCCCCAAGCGACGTCACGATACTGACGAGAATCGACTTGATCCGGACTGCCGCATTGTAGTACCCGACATCGGCCTTTGTCGTCATAAATCCAAGCATGACCGTGTCCAGATTCGTATATACCGTCGTCGCAGCTGTCATCGCGAAGAACACCAGGGCCGCTTTTAAATGTCTTCTGATATTCAGTCGGCCTGACGGGCGAAGCGAAACAAACTTTCTTGAATAGAAAAAATTCAAAACATTTGAGGCGGAAGATGCAAAGATGGAAATCCCGCCATAGATCACATAATCGCTCTTGGAACGCACCAGAAGCAGCATTGCCACAAGGGCGATAAATTTGAAAATAATCGAGGAGACCGTAATGTATGTGTACTGCTCCAGTCCCTGAAACAGCCAGTTCATTCCAATGCAGTTAAAGAAAATAAGGGAACTGATCAGAATATATAAATTGCGATCCGCCTGAAGACTTGGTACAAAGATCAGTGCCACAGCCAGTGCCGCATAGGCAATGACTGCCATAATCGCATTCAGTGCCAGAAGCTCGCGTACCGCCGCAGAAAGCTTATCCCGGTCATCTCTCAGCTGTGCACACAGCCGGATTCCATAAGAAGGTATTCCAAGCTGTGCAAACATATTAAAGTAAGTGATGAGGGACGTGGCGAAGTTAACACTTCCCGTTCCCGTCGGTCCCAGTACACGGGATACATACGGAAATGTAATCAGCGGAAAGATGAACTGCGACATCGCAAGGACCGCGTTCATCAGAAAATTTTTCTTAATTGAAGTCTGTTTCATAGTACTTTTTCAATTGATAAAACTCATACATGTGAGCTGAACAAAACCATCTCCCGGACGCGAATCAAAAGCGATTTTGAGCGCCGGGAGATGTGTTTTGTCAGCGAACAGCTCAGAACAGTTCGTCGCTTCTCATGCCCTCACAAACGGCAGCACGATTTCTCTTCCTCCGATCCTGAGCTTTCGTTCCACAAAAATCGCATCAAAGATCCATGCCAGAACAAGCATTTTCAGGAACGGCGCATCCAGCACAATTTCGTAAAACCTGCAGGAAAAAGCCGACATCACAAGATCATTGAAAAGATATGCGTAATAAAAAGTCACCAGACTTACCGATCTGCGTGAGGACCTTCCTCTTATGATTGTCTCATAGGAACACGTATAGTAAAAAGCCATCACGGCCGTCAGCGGAATCACTCCGAAGAATCCGAAATCGTAGATGTATTTATAGAACATCGTATATACATTTCCGATTTCAATTCCGTTGTTGCTGAAGACAAAGAGGTCAATGTTTTGAATATCGGAAAATGCAGGACGATTGATGTATTTTCCAAGATAGAGATACAGCGACTTAAACGTCTGCGATCCCCAGAGAGCCGACGGGTCAGCTCCGTGGAACAGCCCAAGCTGCTGCGTCTTTCGAAGAAATGTATCCAGATTCACCACCGGCGCGCCAAGATAGGTAAAGACATACGTTCCGAGGCTGGCCATCTTGGATGCTCTTCCCATCAAAAACAGCATTCCGACCATCAGAAGTCCGGCAACTGCCGCCAGCAAAACAAGTCTTAAAAGAGTCCGCCAGCTTCCCCTTTTCCCATGTCTTCCCATTCGCCTGCCCGTCACATACCAGATCACGATCGCAAACGTGATCACACGGAGAACCGGGCTTCGGCTTCCGTTCAGCATGATTCGTACGATCATCAGGAAAAAGACAATCAGATGAAGCGGATTGATCTTCTTTTTCAGTGTAAAATTATATACACCGACATAGAGCAGCAGATACTCACAGGCCGCACAGACCGGATTGCCGATCCGGTAGCCCATCGGGATCGGAACATTCAGTTTATTGAAAATATCCGTCCAGAATTTCGTCAGGGTATCATAAAAAGAAATCAGCCCGCCGATGGATGTCGAAACCGGGCTGTAGGCTGACATATACGCCTCCGCCAGTACTCTCAGATACCGGATGAAAAACATCGTCGTCAGAAGCTGAAGCACAATCAGTATCACAACGAAAGAGTTCGGAATATAAATCTCCTCCAACTGTGACGCACCTGAAAAGCTGTCTGTGTAAAGATACAGCTTCTGTCTTTCCTCCGATTTTCTTCTTGCAATCACCGTGCAGATACAGGAGATCACGGAAAATGTCAGAAGTCCCGTGAAGATCACGGCCACCGTCACCGGAGCAATTTTCACTTCATATGCCGACTGCCCGCAGACGCAGACCAGAATGTAAATAAAAAAAGCCAGACTGAAAATAACGGAAGGATGCATGAAATCGTGATCGGTGATTACAAAATGAAACACAAGAAACAATCCTGCAATTCCAAGCAGCAGATACAGCAATATCAATCTCCTTCTTTCGTAAGAATGTTCAGTGCGCTCTCCAATGCCTTTTTTGTGTATGCTCCATGAATCAGTTTTTTTCTCAACTCCGCCGCATTCATCGCCATTTTCCGGTACTCTTCCTCTGTCATATGATTCAGCAGATTTCCCAGTTCCTGCAAGCTGTTTACGGTAAGTCCCACGCCGTGAGACCGAACGAATTCCGCCTCCGCCGCATCCTTCCAGATCACAACCGGAAGTCCCGAGGACAGATACAGTGAAAGCTTATGGGGATTATTATACCGAAGATACTGTCCCGACTGACCCTGACAGCCATCGATGCTGCTTCCATCCCACACGAGGCCAAACCCACGGGTCAGATAGCCCGGTATCTCATCCGCCGGATAGGATCCCCAATAATGAATTTGCGGGAACTCACGAAGCGATTCATCGAAATTAGGGCCGTAAAGATCCACTTCCACACCCTGAAGCTCGCATAATTCCCCGATATATCCGCATTTTTGCGTATCCAGATTTCCGGCAACGCTAATGCTATGAGAAAACTTCGGAAGCGGCTTTTCTTCTTCGCCTTTCTGCAGATAGTCAAAAATTCCAAGTGTGACTATTTTCGTCTCCGGCACACCCTGCTCCACAAAATACTGCTTCATCCGTTCATTGTGCACGATCAGAACGTCATAGAGACTCAGCATGTCTTCAAATTCCTGCTGATAATAGTCGTCATATCGAAACCCTCTGAGTTTTTCGACATCATGAACGAAGCAGATATAGCGCACGTGCTGTTTTTCCTTCAGGAAGCGAAGTGTCCTCTGACGTGTCAGCTGCGGATAGTGAAACGGATGCTGTAAAAGCACAATGGATGAATCGGAAATAAGGCTCTTTGCACCTTCCCAGGCCGCAAAGTATCCGACCTGCCGCTGCGCCTTGGCAATGATTCCCTCTTTTGTCGTCACCATACGCACCGGCACTGCGCGAAAGCCCAGCTTTCTCGCCACCTTTGCCACATCAAGGGTGGCCTTGCTTCCGGCATGATTAAATTGTTCCGAAATTTCAACGATCTGATACTTTTCCATCAAACAGCTGCTCCAGTTTCCTTACTTCCGTGTGAATTTCATATCCCTTCTGCACAAATCCCCGTTTTACGGACGCATGGTCTATTCTTCCGGTATGCCGAAGCATATAATAAGCCTCTTTTGCCCATTCCTCCGCAGGACGATGCAGACTCAGAAAGCGAAAATTGTCATTGATACGCAGTTCCTCCGGAATCACCTTGTTGGAGGCGAGTATCGGTACACCATTCGCCTGTGCCTCAAGAGCCGCAATGCTGAGTCCCTCAAAAAGAGACGGAAAGAGAAATATCTGAAAAGAGCTTAAAAAGTCATTGACATTATCCCGCACGCCGGCAAAAATCACACGCTTCTCAATCTGCAGTTCCCTTGCGTGTTTTTCCAGCTTTTCCCTGTCTTCTCCCTGGCCGACCAGTACAAGATATGCATCCGGTTCAAGTTTCAGGAAAGCCCGGAAAATTTCCAGGGCAAACATCTGATTCTTCTGAAAATGGAGTCTGCCGACATTGCCCAGCACACAGGCATCAAGCGGAATGCCGAGTTCCTGACGCACCCGATCTCCCGCCGCCTTGTCATAGACAAATTCATCCGTATCGATGGCATTGTGAATAATGACCGCTTTTTTTAAGATATCATCTGTATAGAACCATTTTGCGGCATCCTCTGAACATGCCCAGAAATCCGTCGCATACTCCGCCACCCTTTTTTTATTGATCTCATGGAGTCTGCCGCGAAGCCGGCTGTCCATATTCCTCGAATTATGGCTGTGAATGATTCTTCTCGGAATCCCGTATTTTTTTGCTTCTCTTAAGTAATCAATGTTTGCAAGGGATGAAACATTGACCCAGATCGCATCATACTCTTTTGCATGCCTTTGAAAAAGCGCTGTCATTTCCCGCACATACTGAATCGGCTGACGACTTCGGGGTGCCACATGGTATACGTGAGCGCCCATAGTCTCCACCTCATCCTCATATGCAATGGGATTATGAGAATTCGCAAGGAAATCAAACTGGATTCTGCTTCTGTCAATCTTTCTGTAGTAACCCATCAGGAAGCTTTCCACGCCTCCCGGATTTTCTGTCATTCCAAATACCAGTACACGATACATATAGTTCTCTTTTCAATATTCTGTCTTTTCTTCTTCTCTGCGGTTTTGTTCTGCACGAGCCATAAAGATAAGTGCCGCCGCGTCCGGCATTCTTTTCTTTAACAGCCAGGCGGGCATAAGCCGCAGATGTTTTCCCGGAAATTTCGTCCTCGAAATGGCTCTTCCAAACACCGGAATCCGGCAGGCCATCATCATCTGTACCCTCTTCATTCCATAGGAAAGGTCGCTCGAAGGGGCAAAAACTTCTCTCACCATTGCAATATTGAAATGATTCAGAATATATTCATTCACCGCTTCACGGATCTCCTGACTTTCGCCCATGTCTTCTGTTATCCGGGCCATTTTCTTCATTGCTCTGGCATAATCCCGTATTTTTGACCCGTCTCCGGTCCGCATCACAGAATCCGCATTGACAAAATACCGATAGACACACTTTTCGGAAAACACCGCCTTTTGACAGTGCTTTGTATACCGGAAGGTAAAATCACTGTCTTCCGCAAGACGAAGTTCCGGGTCAAATGCAAGCTGATGTTCCTTAATGACAGAGGCCCTGAAGAGTTTTGCCCAGGCCTGCATATACCTCGTCGGCGCTTTCAGCATCCTGATCCGCATCTTTTCGATTTTGGAAGGTCCTTCAAAAACTTCCTTCTTTTTTTCTTCCGTCACCGGGTGCGGTACTCCGCTTCGAATGTGGCCATAGCACAGAAGATCCGCATCGGATTCTTCCGCATCTTCCATCATCCGAGCTGCTTCCTCCGTAAATGCATCATCCGCATCGAGAAATGCGATCCATTTCCCCGAGGCAAGCCGTATGCCTTCATTTCTTGCATTTGATACTCCGGTTTCAGAATGTGCAGGAATGATATGTGAATCCTGTGCCGCAAGAGCCGACAGCACATCCATCGTGCGGTCCTCAGACCCGTTTTCCACAAGAATCAGTTCGTAATCGGATGTTCCGGCAATACGCGCAACACTTTCTGCCGCTCTTTTTAATACATGTTCCGCATTATGCGCCGGGATAATAAAGGAAATTGTCTTCATCAAAAACTACCATCATATTTTTTATGAAAGAACTTCGCCTCCAGGAAGGACGTCAGTTTTCTTCCCCAGTCGATCGGTTCCATATAGATATAACGAACCTCATGGATATCTTTTTTGCGCAGACGTCCCGCACGAACCTCATGCGTCAGCCATACATTAAACAGAATTTCACTGACTCTTCCGAAAAATCTTCCCTGGTAGGTTGAAAGCTTCTTCGTATCCACATGTTTCTCCAGTTCAAAAAGGATCGGGAAAAGCCATGAACAGTATGCATTCAGAAGATCCCTGCGCATAATCATCATGTTAAACATGAATCCCCAGTTCCGATGCACCGTTATGTCAAAGTCACGGACATACTCCGGATGCCTCTTCTTCAGTATTTCTCTGGTTCTGTCCAGATGTTCCTGATAATGAGTGTGCGCATAATGAGAATAAAGACTTTCAATCAGATAAATTCTTCTCGTCGGCACAATGACCGGATAACGTCGGATCAGTCCCCTGATCTGTCTGTCGGTCAGAATATCCTCAAAGGGATCTTTGCTTCTCTTTTTCTTCAGTGAAAAATATCTTCTGTAATGTACAAGACCAAGATAGTCCTCCTTCAGATTTTTCCACTCCCAGTAAAGTCCCGTCAACTCACAATAAGAAGGATTTTTATAGGAAATGTTATCTCCTTCATTATCTTTCTGATATCCCAGATCGAGTGGTCTTCCATCCTGATCTTTTTTCCCCTCTGCTCCGACATGAAGCGGAAGATAAGACTTCCACTTCGGCATTCTGTATTTTTTATGTGTCGCAACAATAATTTTCACAGAAGGATTCCCAGTCGTCATTGCCTGTTTCCTTTCTCCCACAACAGTGAAAAGCTGACACTTCACAACCTGTTGTTTTTGTTGCAGTGCTTCTTTACCCTGTTAAACCTCCAAGGTCAGTGATCCGAAGACTTTCTTTCCACAGCTTTCAATTGCAATCACATCTCTTGAAATTTCTCTATAATCCGAATATTCCACCTGTTCCGCCAGAACGACTCCATCGGCATCCTTTAACTTCTCCAACGCCTCAGGAATTCCGTAAATTCTCCGGAATGTAACAAAATGGCAGCAGCCCGCACCGCTCATTTCCTTTCCAAAAGCTTCTTCCAGCTGAGCAGCAATCTTCTGCAATTTCTCTGCGGGAAGATCACCGCAGACCACGATCTGTTTTAAGCTCTCCCCGGCATCAACAGCAGATGCCAGATTGAGTGCGGCAATCTTCCATGCTTCACTTTCAGAATCCGTATCTACCGTAATTTTACTTCGAAGCTTTCGATCCAGCCCCTTCTTTTCCGTTGTCTGTACGGTTACCAGGTTTTTCAGCTGATACGTCCGGTTCAGTTCATCTGCGGAAAGCACTCTGTGATGAAATACAAGATAAAGTGCAATGAGGATATATATCACAACCGCCCCGCCGACAAATCCTGCCACAGTATATTTTCCGGCCTGCTTCAGAAGATCTCTTGTTGAAATGGATGCCGGCATTTCCGGTTTCGTCACCGCCGCTCCGTCTGAAGTTAAAGTCTCAAGATCGTCCTTCAGATTCTTTAAGAGATCATATTCCGTATACAGATTGTCATTTAAATTATTGTCCACTCTGTAACCGCTGCTTTGAAACACCTGCGAAACGGTATGCGGTATCACCGCCGATACCTCTTTCTGTGCATCCGGCAGCTGTTCCAGGACATATTTCAGAACCTTTTCCGCTTCCTTTTTTGTTCTTCCGATTGCTCTTACGTAAACAGTATGGGAAGACGAAAAATTCTGCTGCTTATTTTCGGAATTCGGAGTCACTGTAAGAAGTTCCTGCAGGTACTCCGCATTTTTATCCATATCTTTCGACAGTGCATCCCAGTCGACCCCGCCCTTAAAAAAAGATGCATAGGCCTGCACAGCCTGTAAAGTATCCGAATCCGAATTGCTGTCCGTCCTTATGATCAGATTGACCGAGGCATATCCTTCCTTTTTGGGATTAATATGACTTCTGATCGAATCTCTGAGATAATTCTGTTTATCCGCAATCTGCTGTTTCAGATTTTTTTCCTGGTCTTTATAATAGGAAGATTCTTTTTCATATTCTTCCATCTGCTTCTCATATTTCTTTTGCGCAGATGAGGTTACGTCAGTATTTCTTCCGTTTTTTACCAGCTGTCCTGCAAATCCCAGTGCCGCCCCGATGATTGCCACGAGCAGAATCAGTCTCCAGCGAAATAACGTCCGAAGAAGCAGTGTTCCGAAAGACAGCTCCTTCGAATCATATTTTTGATACCCCATAAATTCTCCCCTGTTCAACCCATTTACTGAATATCAGTTTGCTATAGAGTATAGCATATCCGACAAGAAAGTGGAAAGATCTTTGCCTGTGTAAACTTTATATAGGGTCCCGTTCGTGTTATAATTCCCCGTATGTAATAAAAGCAGTAATACATTACAGCGTCAAAAGGCGTCCTGCGAAAGTGTATCCTTACTTTTGACACTCATAGTAAAGGAGATTGACTGCATGGCAAAAACATCAAAAACAAAAGCGCAGAAAATACGTGACATGATATTTCACATTCTGATTACGCTTCTCATTTTCATCGTTGCCTTTCTGATTCTGGTCGAGCACTGGGCATTTACGACCTGGAGCAACCTCAAAATGGAGGAAATCGTCTATCAGCTGACCAATCCGATTGAGGGCACGGCCGGCGATATTATGAATTCCTTTTACCTCGAGGCTCTCCTTCCGGCCATCATCATCGCGGTTGCGGCAGGAATCCTTTTCTTCTGGTTTCTTCCAAAAAAGGTTTCCGTACGGAAAATTCATCTCAATCTGATCATCAGCCTGGCTTCCCTTGGACTGATCATCGCCACAGTCACGGTTGGATTCCGCACCCTGGACATCGGAACCTGGCTGAAAGACCGCAATTCCAGTTCTGATTTCATCGAGGAAAATTATGCCGACCCGGCAAAAGTTTCCGTCACATTCCCGGAAACAAAGAGAAATCTGATTTATATCTTTCTCGAATCCATGGAAATGACATACTCCGACAAAAAGGATGGCGGAGCTTTTAAGGATAACTACATTCCGGAACTGACGCAGCTTGCAAAAAATAATGAAGACTTTTCCGGAAATTCGAATCAGCTGAACGGAGGTATCGCCGTAAATAATACGACCTGGACCATTGCCGCCATGTTCGGCCAGACTTCCGGTCTTCCTCTGAAACTGGATGTAGACTCCAACTCCTACAAATTCCAGCATTTCTTCCCGAATATGACCGCCCTCGGAGATATTCTCCAAAAGCAGGGATATCAGCAGACTCTGCTCGTCGGGTCTGATGTTAAATTTGCCAGCCGGAATGTCTATTTTACCGATCACGGCCATTACAATCTGGAAGACTACTATTCTATGATGGCGCAGGGCCGCATCCCGCAGGGGTATAAGGTCTGGTGGGGCTTCGAAGATCAAAAGCTGTTCCAGTTTGCCAAGGAAGATCTGACAAAGATCGGAAATTCCGGTCAGCCCTTTAACTACACCATGCTGACGGTCGATACACATTTTCCTGACGGATACGTCTGTGACCTGTGCAGAAACGATTTCGGTGACAATCAGTATGCCAACGTCATTGCCTGCTCCTCCAGACAGGTGACAGATTTCGTCGCCTGGGCGCAGCAGCAGAGCTGGTATCCGAATACAACCATTGTCATTTCGGGTGACCATCCGACCATGGACGGAGACTTCTGCAAGGATGTGCCTTCTTCCTACCAGCGGAAAGTGTACACCTGCTACATCAACGCGGCCGCTACTCCCGCAGATCCGAACCGTACCCGTACCTATTCCACCCTGGACGACTTTCCGACCACGATCGCAGCGCTCGGCGCACACATTGATGGAGACAGACTCGGTCTCGGCACAAACCTTTTTTCCTCCAGAGATACTCTTCTGGAACAGGATGGTCTCACAAAGGTGAATTCGGAAATTGCCAAAAATTCCAACTTCATGAAGAAGCTCGCTTCCATCAATAAAAAAGATCAGAAGGCCAGCGAACTCCTTCGCTCCGTGAAGGTGCGTTATAAGACCGTACCGCAGGCGGACGGCTCGATCGCAATTACTGCGAAAGGACTTTCGGAAGTGCAGAAATATATCACTTCCCTTTCGATTCATATTTATAACAGAAATAATACAAATCAGGTGGTTTATCTGCCCGCCGCAGATAACGGGGATGGAACCTATACGGTCATCTTCAATCCCAATTCCGGCGATCTGCCAAAAGATGATGCTTATTATTTCCAGGCGGAGATCACTTCGGATTCCGTCGGAAAAATGATGATCGGCAGCCGTGAGACACTCTGGCCGAACACATTGAAGGATCTTCAGCGCATCAAAAACGACTGATTTCTTCTTCACATAACATGGATTTTTGTGGAAATGTATGATGGCCAGTGCTATAATTGTTCTATCTTAGCAAGAGGACGGTGCATTCTATGAAACAGAATTTGAAGGAAGTTCTCGGACATGTCAATTTTAATCATCTGACGAGCGGCGCAAAAAACGGAATTCTCAGCGTGCGCGACAGCCTTAAAATTGAAGATGCCAAGGCGAAGATTGACTCCGCCCGTGATGAACTCAACGATGTTTTCAAAAAGCTGAAAACCCAGGAGGAAAAAGTTATGGAGAAAAAAGGCAAGAACAAGCTCGTGAAGATTTTTGCAGTGATTGGTGTACTGGCTGCAATCGCGGCAATTGCATATGCGATCTACAAGTACTTCACACCGGATTATCTCGAAGATTTCGATGATGATTTTGACGATGACTTCGATGACTATTTCGAAGATGAAGATAAGGATGAAACTCCGGAAGAAGATAAGACTGCCGCTGATAAGGTAAAGGATGCTGCAGACAAGGTCGCTGAAAAGGTCAATGATGTCAAGGAAGACGTCAAGGAGAAGGTTGGCGACGCTGTTGACAAAGCGAAGGATGCTGTGACAGAGTAAAAAAATATAATAGGCAAGTTATCAAGCCCAGGAATTAAAATGCCCCTCGGCCCTCAAAATCGTTTTGGATTCTGGTCGGAGGGGCATTTTTATTCCGCGGGCTCTCGTATGCCTCAAACTGAATCATTAATCGTTACATCTAGTGATCACCAACAAAACATATCCCCTGGCCCTCAAAATCGTTTTGGATTCGGGTCCAGGGGATATGTTTTGCCGGTGATCAGGGCTGACTATAGTTTCACACCTTCTGCAGATTTGCGAATGCCGCGAACATCTTTTTGACGCCCCAGGAGGGGAAGTCCACGGTCACAAGGTAATCGCGTCCCTTGTCTTCGATTGCCTTCACGGTTCCTTCTCCGAATTTCACATGCCGCACGGTATCTCCCACAACATAGTCAGGCAGCTGTTTTTCCGTCTTTGTCTTTGGTGTCACATAGGGGCTCTTATAGAAACCGGAATTGGCCGGGTGTTTGGAGGCCTCCGCATGTTTTGTTCTTTCAGTTCTGGTTGAGCCAAAGCTCTGCTCCATGTACGGAGCACCCGGGATGAATGTTTTTCCAAAGGACGGACGCCCGGCCCCATTTCCTTCCATGTCACTATTTTGAAAGCTTTCTTCCAGAACTTCTCTTCCGCTTTTCTTCGGTATGTTTTCATAGCCTGTATCAATCATATCCCTTGGAATTTCCCTGACAAAACGGGACATCGGATTGTAGACTACATCCCCGCGCATCATGCGGCTGCCGGCACAGGTTAGAGTTAAAAGTTCCTTAGCCCGCGTAATTCCGACATAAGCAAGACGGCGCTCTTCTTCTATCTCTGCTTCCGGATTGTCCGCATTGATAGACATGGCACTGGGAAAGAGTCCTTCCTCCATTCCCGTCATATAGACAACCGGAAACTCAAGTCCCTTCGCCGAATGCAGGGTCATCAAAAGAACTCTGTTGTCATCATCCTCCACGGTATCGATATCGGCGATCAGAGCTACCTGTTCCAGGAAACCGTTTAATGTCGGTTCCTCCTCTTCCTCCTCATACTGCGCCGCCTTTGAAATGAGTTCGTTGATATTTTCGATTCTGGCATCCGACTCCTCATCATGGTTGGCCTTCAGTGCATCCACATATCCCGTCTGCTCTATCACAAACTTCAGCAGATCGCTTATGGAGTCGGTTTCTTCCGCTTTGGCACGCATCACCCCAATGGCATCCGTAAAGGAAACCACCTTTTTCTTTGCGCTGGCCGACATTCCCGGTAATTTTCCCACCTCACAGGCCGCATCAAAAAAGCTGATTCCGCGATCTGAAGCGAAATCCCGGATTTTCCCAATCGTAACCGCTCCGATTCCACGCTTCGGTATATTGATAATTCTCTGTACGGCAAGATCATCCACACCGTTATTGATTGTTTTCAGATAGGCCAGAAGATCCTTGATTTCCTTTCTTGCGTAGAAGTTCACTCCTCCGACGATTTTATACGGGATATTTGAAAGAAGAAATTTTTCCTCGAAAAGTCGTGACTGCGCATTTGTCCGGTAGAGAACCGCAAAATCGCGATAGTCATATTTTCCTTCCCGCACCATTTCTGCAATTTCATCCGCCACGGCCTGTGCCTCTTCGAATCCCGTTGTAAATCTTTTGAGCCGAACCTTCGCGCCCTCTTTATTTTCCGTCCAGAGTTTTTTCTCCTTGCGGCCGTGATTGTGGCTGATTACTTCATTTGCAGCATTTAAGATATTCTTGGTGGAACGATAGTTTTGTTCCAGTCTCACCACATGAGCATCAGGAAATATTTTCTCAAAATCGAGGATATTCCGAATATTGGCCCCCCGGAATTTGTAAATACTCTGGTCATCATCACCCACTACGCAGAGATTCCGATATTTTTTTGCCAGAAGGGAAATGAGTTCAAACTGAGCCGTATTGGTA
>CAYYEB010000020.1:0-17975 GCA_964470725.1 uncultured Lachnospiraceae bacterium
AAAATCCAGAGGGCTCATCAAATGTCTGAGCGCCATAATACCTCCTTCAAGCAATTGTGATTAGTTCCGGGTAGAATCATAATATATGAAATATAAGAAATCAAGGAAAAACGAAAAGATAATTTTCGGGAATTTTACATATTTTTTACAGATACACAGAGGAAATCTATTTCACTTATGTGCAAAATATCATATAATAGCTTTGTATATGTGTAAGGAGAACTGTCATCTTTCTACAGTTCCCCGAAAAACCGTGACGGAGGAAAAACATGGCAGTGATCACATTTGCGGCAATTGATATCGGCTCCTATAACGTGTCGATTGAGATTTTTGAGCTGTCCAAAAAGAACGGGCTGAAATCTCTGAATCGTGTGCGGACCAGTCTGGAACTGGGAGCGGATACCTTTGCCTTAAAGAGAATATCGATGAACAGGCTTCACGAGCTTACGAAAATTTTGCTCGGATATAAAGAGATTATGAAGGAATACGGCGTCAGCGGATACCGTGCCTGTGCGAAATCCGCATTCCGTGAAGCCGAAAATATGGAACTCGTACTTGACCACATTTACAGAGCAACCGGCATCAAAGTGGATGTGCTGTCAAATTCCATGCAGCGTTTTCTGGGTTATAAATCGATCGCATCAAGAGGGGAAGAATTCCGTAAAATCATTGAAAAGGGCACTGCCATTGTGGATGTCGGTGGCGGAAGTGTACAGATTTCCCTCTTCGATAAGGATACTCTGGTATCTACACAAAATCTTCCGATCGGTTCCCTTAGAATTCGTGAGCGGCTGGCCGCCTTTGAGCGTGAGACAATTCACTATGACGAACTTGTCAGCCAGCTGATCCACAAGGATATTTCCAATTTCAAAAGGATGAATTTAAAAAACCGGGAAATTAAGAATATCATTCTTGTGGGAGACTATTTCACGAACCTCATTTTCCAGAATACGAATGACGTAAACAAGCTGGAATCCAGAGAAGAATTCATGAAATGGTACGATCACGTCAATAAATCCTCACCAAACGCGATTTCCGAGGAACTCGGAGTCCCCAATGAAATGGCATCTGTTCTGATCCCTACCGCAGTTCTGTATAAGACTCTCATCGAAGAGCTGGGAGCTGAAACGATCTGGCTGCCGGGTATTCAGCTGACCGACGGTATCGCCTATGATTATGCGGAAAAGAAAAAGATTATCCGCCCAACCCATGATTTTGACCGGGATATTGTTATGGCGGCAAAAAATATCGCAAAAAAATATGCCGGCAACAAACTTCATAATGAAAAGCTTGTGGAGATGGCCAACAACATCTTTGATGCGGTTCGAAAATTCAGTCATCTGGACTCCCGCTCCCGCCTTCTGCTCGATGTTGCCTGCTACCTGCACGATTGCGGCAAATACATCAGCCTGATCAATGTGGCGGAATGCTCTTATAACATTATTATGTCAACGGAAATCATCGGTCTTTCCAGCACGGAACAGCAGATCATCGCAAATGTTGTGCGCTTCAATACGGAAGATCCGGTGTTCCACAGAAAAGAGGCAGGAACGGAACATAATCTCTCCCCGGAGAATTTTATTCTCGCCGCACGTCTTGCCGCTATTATGCGCCTGGCTAACTGCCTCGATCAAAGCTACCTGCAGAAGGTGGAAAGTTTAAGTGTCAGAAGAAAAGAAAATGAACTCATTCTGACTGCAGTAACAAATCAGGATTTCACTTTGGAGAAGGGACTTTTCCGTGAAACAGTCGACTTCTTTGACGAAATTTACGGCCTTCGTCCGATCCTCAAGGTAAAGGAGAAAAGATGAGTAAATCAGCAGATACAGTGCCGGAAGCAAGTGGCGCTTCCGAAGAAAAAATTGATTATCGCAATCCGAAATATTTTTATAACAGAGAACTTTCCTGGCTGTTATTTGACAGAAGGTGCTTAAGTGAGGCACGCGACACAAAAATCGTTCCGCTTTTTGAACGGCTGAAATTTTTGTCTATTACCGCATCCAATCTGGATGAATTCTTTATGGTCCGGATCGCTTCTTTGAAGGATCAGGTACATGCAGGCTATACAAAAAAAGATATTGCGGGAATGTCCTCTCAGGATCAGCTGGACGCACTTTCCAAAAACGTTCACGAATTTGTCAAAGATCAGTACAGCACCTACAACCGTTCCCTTGTTCCTGCACTCCAGAAGGCAGGGCTTGAGGTGATTCGTGATTTCAAGAAGCTGACTCAAAAGCAGCAGGACTTCTTAAATAATTACTTTCAGGAAGAAATCTATCCGGTGCTGACTCCTATGGCACTTGATTCATCGCGTCCGTTTCCGCTCATTCGGAACAAGTCTTTGAACATCGGTGCACTCATTTCCCTGAAGGCGGAGCCGGATGCACTTACCAAACGCAGCGGAAGCAAAAAAAAGAAGGACAAGGACAGCGTAGACTTTGCCACGGTACAGGTTCCGTCCGTGCTGCCGCGTATCATTCAGCTTCCTGATTTTGACGATGGTCGGAAAGCAGTCGTGTTCCTGGAAGACGTCATCATGGAAAATATCGAAGTTCTGTTCCAGAAATATGATGTCGTCTGTGCATATCCTTATAGAATTGAAAGAAACGCAGACTTTACAATCGATGAGGAGGAAGCGGAAGATCTTCTCGTTGAAATCCAGAAACAGCTGAAGAAAAGGCAGTGGGGTGAAGTGATCCGTCTGGAAGTTGATGAAAATGTCGACAAGCGGATGCTGAAGATTCTGAAAAAGGAATTCAACATCGGTGAAGAGGATATTTATTTCATTAACGGGCCGCTGGATCTGACCTTCTGCATGAAATTATATGGTCTCAAGGGATTTGAGAAATACAAAACCCCGAAATACACACCGGCGCCGGTCCTCGAATTTCTGAACGAGCCCGATGAATTTGCCGCAATCCGTAAAAAAGATATCTTTGTTCATCATCCGTATATGACTTTTGATCCGGTTGTCGGTTTTGTACAGCAGGCCGCAAAAGATCCGAACGTACTGGCAATCAAGCAGACGCTGTATCGCGTGAGCGGAAATTCTCCAATTATCAAGGCTCTTGCAAAGGCTGCAGACAATGGAAAGCAGGTCACGGTTCTTGTCGAATTGAAGGCAAGATTTGATGAAGAGAATAATATCGGATGGGCCAAGATGCTTGAAAAAGCAGGCTGTCATGTAATCTATGGATTATACCGCCTGAAAGTTCACAGCAAAATCACGATGGTCATCCGAAAAGAAGAGGACGGAATCAGACGCTACGTCCACCTTGGAACCGGAAATTATAACGATTCCACGGCAAAGCTCTATACCGACTGCGGTCTCTTTACCTGCAATGAGGCAATCGGTGAGGATGCCACAGCCGTATTCAATATGCTTTCCGGATATTCGGAACCGGCAAAGTGGTATAAACTGCTTGTCGCCCCGATCTGGATGAAAAAGGATTTTCTGAAACTGATCAAGCGTGAGGAGGACTATGCGAAGGAAGGCAAAGAAGCCTTTATCAAGGCCAAGATGAACTCCCTCTGCGATCCGACCATTATTGCGGCTCTCTATGAGGCTTCCCATTATGGCGTGAAGATCGATCTTCTGGTACGCGGCATCTGCTGCCTGAAGGTAGGCATTCCGGGCATTTCAGAGAATATTCATGTTCGTTCCATTGTCGGAAACTTCCTGGAACACTCCAGAATCTTCTGGTTCCATAATAACGGCAACGACGAGGTATTCATGGGTTCGGCCGACTGGATGCCGAGGAATCTGGACAAGCGTGTGGAAATTGTATTTCCTGTAGAGCAGGAAGACTGCAAAGAGGCTGCACAGCACATCCTGCTGACGGAATTTGCCGATAATGTGAAGGCGCATGTAATGCAGCCGGACGGAAGTTATGAAAAAGTAGATAAGCGCGGAAAGGTTCTGGTGAATTCCCAGGAACAGTTCTGTAAAGAGGCCTGGGACAGAATACCGAAACAGCCGACTCCTCTGGAGGAAAGACGTTTTACACCGCGTGAGCCTGTAACTGATGAGGAAGACGTATGAGTGAAGGATTTATTCTTCATGGAACAATTGTGTACAGCAAGGATCCGGAGCATTTGCAGGAATGCCCGGATTCTTACGTTATCTGCAAAGACGGATACTCTGAAGGTGTTTTTTCCGAAATACCTGAAGAATACAGTGACCTGCCCATAGAAGATTACTGGGATAAGCTCATTATTCCCGGAATGATGGATCTTTTTGCAGTGGCCCCGGCCTATCAGATACGGGGAATGTACCTGAACCCGAAGCCTGTCAGGAAACGCTCTGATAAATTTGCTGATGTGGAACGCTCTTTTTCGGAGGAAGTAACTGCGGAGCGGTCTTATGACATGTTTGTGGACAGTCTCTACATCGGAGCCACAACAAGAGCGGTAGTTTTGGGAGATCCCCGTGTATCCTCTACATTAAAGCTCATGGACCTCATGGACGAATCCGGTCTTATTTCCTGCGTCGGTATGAGCCCGCTGAAAACGGATCAGACCAAAGAAAGCCAGGAAGTCGGCGAATTTGACCGGCTTGCCGACTGGCTGAACAGCTGTGCAGATCGTTTTGACCGCACAAATCCGATCCTCTTTCTTCCTGATATCCGGAAGATGACGGAGGAGGAGCTTTCAGAGCTTGTTACCATAGTAAAAGAAACAGAACTTCCGACTTTTCTTATTCCGGACAGTTTTTCTTCTGGTCATGAAAAGAAAGCTGGGATTACTCCCGACACCCTGACCGAATCTATTCATGACGGTCTTCTCGGAGCATATGGCAGCTCGGCGGTGTACGGATGCTATAATATGGAGAAAACTATGTTTTCTCTTCAGGAGAACGGTTCCTATCTTGTCTCCTGCCCATTGACCGAATGTTTTGATTCTCAATTGACCGGCTTGCCCTCAGCAAAATCCATTCTTCAAGACGGAATTCACGTCGGGCTCGGCAGCGGGACTTTGGAATGCGGTACGGATATGATGAAGATCGTCAGAAGCGCCATTCTTGCTTCCCGTATAAAAGACGCTTCTGCCAATGCTTCCGTTTCTGGACCGCTTACTTTTGAAGAGGGATTCTACATAGCGACAGCCGGAGGAGGGAAGTTTTTCGGAGAGTGCGGAAGCTTTGAACCCGGCAATCAGTTTGATGCAGTTGTTCTTGACGATCAGATCTGTGATACAATGGTTGCGTTAAGCCCACGGGAAAGGCTGGAAAGAATGATCTATCTTTCCGATGACAGGAATGTAGTCGGAAAATATGTATTTGGAGATAAGCTTTATTAA
The DNA here is from genome assembly GCA_964470725.1 of uncultured Lachnospiraceae bacterium. Lineage (GTDB taxonomy): Bacteria > Bacillota > Clostridia > Lachnospirales > Lachnospiraceae > Chordicoccus. The sequence continues at coordinate 5,299 of CAYYEB010000020.1, forward strand.
TTCGGAGGTATGAATGGAATTTCAGATTCGTAAAAAGGAAAATAAAGAAAAAGTTTCCGATCAGGAAATACAGCAGCGGCTTCTAAACTGGCCGGACTGTTATTATCGTGAAAGAGATCCGGGAATCCGCCATAAGCTCCTTGAAGAGGCTGACCGCCAGGGACTCACTCCGGAGGACAACAAAATTCGTCATAAAATGTTTAAGACAAGATATCCTAATTTCGGAAAAAGAAGCCAGCCGGAAACGGATAACTATCTGAAAGCATGGATGGAAATGCGTTTCGAAGTGGAAAACGGGGGCGGTATCTTTGAGCGGAAAAGAAAGAAAGAGGCCTTAAAAGCCCTCAACGGAATGGGATATTTTGATCCCAAGACCGATCAGGAGAAAAAGCTTCTCTACCAGGAGCTGTATCATCTGGGACTTCTTTATATTTCTCTGTGTCAGGAAGATAAGGGATACAATTCCATTATCTTCGGCTTCGGACAGATTTCGGATGACAAGCTGGCACATAAAATCGCATCCGAATTCAAAGATGTCGCCGTCATAGCACCGGGAAAGGTCGGACTCACACAAGAATGCAAGATGTGGACCGCAGCCCTCACCGAAGCCTTTTCGGACATGTTTCCTGATTATGCCGGAATTTTCGGGAAGAGCCAGGACTGATCGCCATACGGACATCATTTTTGAAGTATCAAAGAACTGAAACATTTCCTGCATCTTGATTTTTTACTTTAGCGTGCTAAAATTTAGTTATGTATACGTTTTCGTATACACATAATGTAGTACTTTTGACTGCATTATTTCGAAACAACAATCATAGGAGGAGCACATTATGTTAGATGGTCGTATTTACAACTTTTCGGCAGGCCCGTCCATGCTGCCGGAACCAGTACTCTTGAAGGCACAGAAGGAATTGCTGAACTGCAACGGTTCCGGAATGTCCGTTCTGGAGATGAGCCATCGTTCCAAGGTCTTCGATGACATCATTAATCAGGCTGTTCAGAACGTAAAGGATATTCTGAATGTGCCGGATAACTATACGGTTCTGTTTCTGCATGGCGGCGGATCCGGATTCTTTGCGGCACTTCCGATGAACCTCGGAACAAAGTCCGGAACAGCCGATTACATCGACAGCGGAAACTTTGCAAATCTTGCCGCAAAGGAAGCAGAGAAGTATCTGAAAAAGGTGAATATCGCCGGCTCCTCCAGGGATGACAATTATAATCATATTCCAAAGCAGAATGAACTGACTCTCGATCCGAATGCGGATTATGTGCATGTCTGCTGGAACAATACCATCTTCGGAACAACTTATCACTATATTCCGGATACCGGAAATGTTCCGCTCGTAGCCGACATGTCTTCAAGCTATCTTTCCGAGCCGGTGGATGTATCCAAATTCGGCATCATTTACGGCGGTGTACAGAAGAACATTGCACCTGCAGGTCTGACTCTTGCGATTATCCGTAATGATCTGATCGGCGAACCCATGAGCATCTGCCCGAAGATCTGGGATTTCAAGAAGGAAGCAGCAAAGAACTCCATGCTCAATACACCGGCCTGCTGCCAGATTTATTTCGTAAAACTGGTCACTGACTGGATCAAGGACATCGGCGGACTTACGGAAATGAAGAAGAGAAACGAAGAGAAGGCTGCCATCCTGTATGATTATCTGGATTCCCAGAGCTTCTATAAGAATACCGTCAATAAGGAAGACCGTTCGATGATGAACGTTGTGTTCCGTACCGGAAGCGATGAGCTGGATAAGGAATTCATTGCCGGACAGACAGAACGCGGCTTCAGTAACCTGAAGGGTCATCGTCTTGTCGGCGGTATGCGTGCTTCGATTTATAATGCTATGCCGAAGGAAGGCGTCGAAGCACTCGTTCAGTACATGAAGGATTTTGCAGCAGCGCATCAGGCCTGATTCTGTTTCAAAGTCAATATGCAAAGTTTGCATCACATACTGTATGAAACGCGGATTTTCTTCCGCCAAAATGGTTTCTACAGCAACAAGAGGACTGTCGTAACATTTTGCGGCAGTCCTTTCTTTTCAGGAGGATAACTATATGGCTCAGTTCAGACCATTCCAGGCCGTCCGGCCGACAAAAGACATGGCGCAGAAGGTAGCCGCGCTTCCCTATGATGTCATGAGCAGCGAGGAAGCATATGAAATTGCGAAGGATAATCCCTATTCTTTTCTGCATGTGGATAAGGCGGAAATCGATCTTCCGAAGGGAACCGGTCTCTATGACGACGCAGTCTATGCCAAGGCATCCGAAAATCTTCAGAAACTGATTCGTGACGGAGTTCTGCAAAAAGATGAAAAACCATATTACTATATCTATCGTCAGGTGATGGACGGACATGCACAGGCCGGAATCGTCGGATGCGCTTCTATCGATGATTATCTCAATTCCGTCATTAAAAAGCATGAGTTGACAGTTGCCGCCAAGGAGGCTGACAGGATTCGCCACGTCGATACCTGCGATGCCAATACCGGTCCTATTTTTCTGACCTTCCGGGAAAATCGTTTGCTGGAAGATCTTATGAATAAAATCATGGCAGATGAGGAGCCTGTCTATGATTTTGTTGCAGATGACGGTATCCGCCATACAGTCTGGGTTGTTTCCGATGAGTCTGACATTGCTGCCATTCACGAAGGATTTGAAACTGTTCCGTGCCTTTATATTGCAGACGGTCATCATCGCGCTGCGTCCGCGGTAAAGGTGGGTCTCAAAAGAAGGAAAGAGCATCCGAATTATAACGGAGCAGAAGAATTCAATTATTTTCTTGCAGTAGCATTTCCGTCAAACGAGCTTAAAATATGGGATTATAATCGTGTTGTAAAAGATCTGAACGGGCTCAGTGAAGATCAGTTTCTGAAGGAAGTCGAAAACTTCTTCGAAATCAAAAAAGCGGCCGTACAGCCCGGAAAAACAGAAGAGGAGCTGGCATCCGTCAAACCGTCCGAAAAGCATGAGTTTGCAATGGATCTTCATGGAACCTGGTATATTCTTCATGCAAAGCCCAATGCCTGGGACTTAAGCGATACCGTAAGCACGCTTGATGTCTCTATCCTTCAAAACCATCTTCTGGCTCCGGTTCTGGGCATCGGAGACCCGAGAACGGACCCCCGTATCTCCTTTGTCGGTGGCATCCGCGGTCTCAAAGAACTTGTAAAAATGGTTGACGACGGATCGGCTGTCGCCTTTGCACTTTATCCGACATCGATTGAGGAACTGATGAAAATTGCAGATGAAGGAAAGATTATGCCTCCGAAATCAACATGGTTTGAACCCAAACTCAGAAGCGGCTTATTCATCCACGAATTGTCATGAGAAAATCCGGAAGTCACAAAGCTGTATGGAAGTTTCGCATATATCGTGATAGAATAAAAAATAAATGCGTGAAAAATGATAAATAAAGAGGGAACCGGGAGCGAACGTATGCAAAACTACCAGAGAAAACGTTTTTTGGGAATTCCTGACGAATTCTGGATTGGATTTGTTTTTTTGGTGGGATTTTTTCTGAAACTTGTATACGATATCAATGCCGGTTATCTTTATCCCACGGCAGATGTCGGGACCTGGGAAAATATGGTTGGAAAAATCCCCAATGAAGGGCATATTGGGGTAATTCAGTATTATTATACTTACTTTCGTTTTCCTGATGTAGATTTGCGGCAATTTCCGGAATTTACAAATCCGCCATTATTTTATTGGGTCTCAGCCGGAATACTTTTCCTGATTCACCATGTCATGGGCTGGGCCGTGGGGACCTCCCTGCATCTTCTGCAGTGCGTCAATGTCATCTACGTTCTCGTCGGTTCCGCATGCGGTGTCGGAATGGTGTACCGGTTCGGGATTCGGGGGAGAAAACTGACCATCTCTTTTCTCTTCCTTTCCTTTTTCTCGGCGTTTTATATTCTCGGTGCCTCACTGACGCCGGACGCAATGGCATTTATGTTCAGTATGCTGGCTCTTAGCAATGGTCTTGTCTGGTATGAGACAAGAAGAAGCAGAGATTTTTATAAGACCGCCATAGCCATCGGATTCGGACTTATGAGTTCTTTTACGGTGCTCATGATACTTCCGGCTGTGTATACTTTATATTATTTTGCAAAACGGGACGGTCGCAGAAATGAAACACCTCTTGGAAGACAGCTTCTGATTTCCGTCATTTTCATTGCTCTTCTTGGCGGCTGGTGGCCTGTCTTCCGAATGGTAAAATATCATATTCCGCTGTTTTATAGTCGATTCAAAGATATAAAATCATATTCCGTTTCCGGTTATTCCATTTTTTCAAGGCTCAGGATACCGACTGTGAAGGAACTTACCGAACTGAATTCCGTCGGACTTCCGAAATATGAGCATAACATCTGGGCACAGATTTTTAAAACAGCACTGACCGGTTTTGCCCCTCCGCAGACAGGGCTTCGCTCGACCAGGAATATCGCAGTTTTCACGTTATATCTGAGTATCTTCCTGAGTATTTTAATGCATATCATGTGGTTTTACATGATGTGCACCGCAAGACTGGAAAAACCGATGAAGCGTTTTCTGGCCGTCGGATATTTTTCAATGCTTCTTGTGTTTATTATACTGTGTTTCAGATATCCATATACATATATGATGGATTTTAAGCTGATTGCACCTACCGTCATTTTCCCGGTGATCGGATCCGGTCTGTGCGGATACGGTTCCGGAAATGATAATACTTTTGAACGGATCACGACTTGGATTGCAGATGGCATGACATTGGTGTATGCAATTCTTACGGCTTTTCTATTTGGCTTTTATTTTTAATTATAGCGGATAGACAGGAGGATCTTGCCTTATGGAACTCTTAATTGCAGGCGGCTGTTCCGAACATGGAAGAAACTGTTTTCTGGTACAGGGAAAAAATGTCAGTTTTCTTGTCGATGCAGGTATCATGAAAGAAAAGCCCGAAACACCTTTTCCGGAACTGACAGGAGAGCAGATACGAAATGCCGATTATCTGTTTCTGACTCATTGCCATACGGACCACACGGGAGCCATCAAATGGCTTCTGGACAGAGGCTTTCGCGGTGAGGTGATTGCAAGCGAGCCAACCTTTGAATGGCTGAAGGAAACGGTAAAGGGACGAACTCTTGAGTCCATATCGATTCCCGGAAAGAAATGCAAAATCACAGAAGACCTCAAAATGATATGGGGCCGAAGCGGTCACTGCATCGGTGCCGTATGGTATCAATTCCGTCTGGACGGGAAAAGAATTCTCTTCACCGGAGATTATCAGGAGCACTCCGGAGCTTTTAAATGTGACCGGATCCGTGACACAAAGGCTGACCTTGCCGTTGTCGACTGCGCCTACGGAGATGATCCCGGGACGGCAAATGATTATCGGAAAATCATGCAGACCAGAATGGATAGTTTATTAAAAGAGAACCATCCCTATCTCTTTCCGGTACCGTCCCACGGAAGAGCTCTCGATATCTTAAGGGTTCTGGCGGACCGTGGCGTTTCCGTTTATATGCCGGATGAAATCATCAGTGAATGTCTGGAAACCTCGGATAAAGAATTCTGGCTCAGGAAAAAATTCCGGGGATCCTTTGAAGATATGGATTTTCATACCCTCGATGAAGTAAATAAAATTTCAGACGGAAGTCTTTTAGATACCTTTCTGAATCTTCAGGCGCCGGTCTGCATCTTCGTACTGGATTCTCAACTTTACCGTCCGAAAAGCAGGGAACTTGCAGACACCGTACTGGAGGCAGGCGGAAAAGTGATTCTTACCGGCAAGCAGGTACCATCCAGTTATGCCAGAGAACTTCTTGATTCGGAGAAGGCGGAATTTCTGAAGGTTTCCGTTCATCAGAATAAGCAGGAGCTTTTACATCTGAAAGCCCGAAACAGATTTCATTTTGTGCTTCCGTATCACTGCAGAAAGACGCTGAAATTTGATGATCCGTCAATACTTGTACTGAAAGCCGGCGATGCGGTAAAATTTTAAGTTTCTAATAGGGGTTATGACGGGGTTCAGATGATAGCCTGTTGATCCGGGACGCTCCCGCTCGCTCGCTCTCGCAGCGGTTCTAAATTCATGCCGCGCCTGAAGGCTTGCATTCATTAAGAACCGGCGTCACTCGGACGCCCGGAGCAACAGGCTATCATCTGAATCCCTGTAACCTTTTATTTTATTATGATGCGGCTTAAAACTGTAGAAATCGCGGCGCAATTGAATTATACTAGATACAGATATTGCATTTTATCTAAATCAGAATAAGGAGAGGATTATGTCTGAAAATGAGGGATATGTTGCCTATGTCGGCACATATACAAATGGATCCAGCAAAGGTATTCATATTTATGATGTAGACGTAAAAGAAGGGCTGCTGTATCTGCGTAAGGTGGTCCCTGTCAATAATTCATCCTATATTACACGTTCTCACAATCAAAAATATCTCTATTCCATCGCAGATGAGGGTGTCAGGGCATTCAAGATTATGCCGGATGGAGATCTGCAGGCCATTAACCAGATTGACATTAATGGTATGCGCGGCTGCCATATGTCTGTGGATATGGACGGCAAGTACCTGTTTGTGGCAGGTTACCATGACGGAAAAGTGACGGTTGTTCATACACACAAGGACGGCACACTCGGAAGTCTGATGGATGGCGTCTTCCATAAGGGGATTGGCGCAGTCAATGAAAGATCTTTCCGCCCGCATGTCTGCTGTGTGCGTGTCACGCCGGACAATAAGTTCCTGTGCGCCGTTGATAACGGTATTGATCAGGTTGTTCTCTACAAGATCAATCATACCTATCATAAGCTTCAGCAGGTGGATATTCTCCGCATGGGAAGAGAAGCGGGGCCGAGAAGTATTCATTTCAGCAAGAACGGAAAGTTTGCCTATGTTCTCTGCGAAATCACGAATGTCGTCCGTGTATATTCCTATAATGTAGTGAACGGTTATCCGGAATTTGAACTGATCCAGGAAGTATCCACTCTGTCTGATGAAAGAGATCCGCACGATGCAGCTTCTGCGCTTCGCATTTCCTATGACGGTGAGTACCTGTTCTGCTCCACATCCGGGGATGATTCGGTGGCGTGCTATAAGATTGATCAGGAAAGAGGATACCTCGACAGACTGTTCTCACTTCCGACGGCCGGAAGATATCCGAAGGATATTGCTCTGTTCCCGGATCAGCAGCATCTGGCTGTTGTCAATAATGGTGAAAATTCCATTACAACTTTTAAGATTGACTATAAGAACAAAGACATCGTCATGAAGGGTAAGCCGCAGCATCTGGATACTCCGAATGCAATGGTCTTCCAGAAGATTCCGAATCCGCCGAAGGAATTCCGGAATATTTCAGAAGAGCAGGCGGAAGCAGAGGCGAAGGAGATTGTCCGCAATACAAAGCCGGTAAGTCTTGAGTGAAAGGCAGATGTGCTGCGAATAAACCCTTATTACAGTTGTATGAAAGAAAAAGCTATTTTCCGGTGTCGAATCATTTTTGATTCACATCCGGGAAATAGCTTTTTGTCTTTTTATTCTCCGCTTATTTATAAAACTTCTCCAGATAACTCATTCTCGAAGACATGTTTTTCAGAAGAGCATCCACAAGAACAAGCGCAGTCATGGACTCCACCACAACGGCGGCTCTCGGGCCGATCACAGGATCGTGACGGCCATGAATGATAATCGATGTATCTTCTCCGGAGTTTGTAACAGTCTGCTGTTCCATACTGATGGAAGGTGTTGGCTTAAAATACACATGAAGAATGATATCCGCTCCGTCGCTGATGCCGCCCAGTATTCCTCCGGCATGATTGGAAGAGGTTGTGACAGCTCCATTTTCCATATGAAATCCGTCATTATCCTCAGAGCCCTGCAGGTGAGATACCTTTGCACCGTCTCCAATATCAAGTGCCTTCACGGCTCCAATTGAGAAGATCGCCTTCGCAAGATCCGCATCGAGTTTATCAAAGACGGGATCTCCGAGACCTGCCGGAACGCCGTGCACTGTGCACACCACTTCAGAGCCACAGGAGTCTCCCTTTTCCCGGCACTTTTTCAGATATTCTCCGGCCTCCTCAAATGGGATACCGCCTATCGCACTTACCCTGGTGGAAAAGGTAATCCCCAGCTGTTTCAGGAGTTTTGACGCCACGGCGCCTGCGGCAACCCTTCCGACCGTTTCTCTCCCGGAAGAACGTCCTCCTCCGCGGTAATCCCGAAAACCGTATTTTGCATCAAACCCATAGTCGGCATGTCCCGGCCTGTATTTGTCCTTTATATTAGAATAATCAGAAGAATGCTGATCCTTATTCCATACAATAAGAGAGATCGGTGTCCCCGTTGTTTTTCCTTCAAAGGTGCCGGAAAGGATTTCAACCTGATCCGGTTCATTGCGCTTTGTAGACATCGGTCCTGCATTCGGACGTCTGCGCTCCATATAATCAGTAAAATCCTCCTCGCTCAGAGGAAGCCCGGCAGGGCATCCGTCGATGACAACGCCTAGAGCTTTTCCGTGGGATTCTCCCCAGGTTGTAATCCGAAAAATTGTTCCAAAACCCGATCCGGCCATTTTTTCTCCTCCGCCAAAGTTCAATCATACTCAGACAAAGCAATCCTGTCATAATCTGAGTCCCCGTAAAACGCAGGAATGAAACCGTAACAGGTCATTACAGTCCATGTGCCTCAAACAGACGAAAGCTTGTAGGAATGCTATAGAATGATAACAGAAGGTAGTGTAACACACTTCACCTCGTTAAACAATGAAAGCGTTCGTGATTGACTTAAAAGAGGTCATTCTCTATAATAGGGAAACAGAGTTTTTGATTCTCACAGTAAAAATGTTTGGAGATTTTATGAATCAGTGGATAAATAAACTGGAGAGAAAGTTCGGGAAGTATGCGCTCCATCACCTGACCATATTTCTGGTTGTCGGGTGGTTTCTCGGCTATGCATTAAATGCAATCGGAAACGGTGCCGGGAGTGTGATTCTTTCGTACATGACGCTTGACATTCATAAGCTCTTGCACGGACAGATCTGGAGACTTGTCACCTGGATTTTGATTCCTCCCTATGGTTTCAGCGGAAATTCGATTTTCTGGTCAATTATTACCATGATTTTCTTCTTCATCCCGATCGGCAATTCACTCGAACGGGTCTGGGGAGATTTTCGATATAATTTTTATATTTTCAACGGAATGCTGATCTTTGTGATCACAGCCATCATCTGCTATTTTGCATTTGGCATGATTACAGGAGTCGGAAGCACCACAGGAGCCGTCATCGGGCAGTTTTTTACTACCTATTATATTGCCATGTCCATTGTGCTGGCATTTGCGGCCACCTTCCCGGATTCTACGGTCATGCTGATGTTTATCATTCCGTTCAAGATGAAATGGCTGGGTATCGTCTATGCCGCTTTCATGGCATATGATGCTGTCACATATATTCGTGCCGCCATTGCGGAAAGTCAGATCTATTATCTGATCCCTGTGATTGCCATGGCTGCCTCTATTTTGAATTTTCTTTTGTTCTTCCTGTCTACAAGAAATAACGGCCGCGTGCATCTTACGCGCGAAGAAAAGGAGACAAGAAGAAAATTCCGGGAAAATTCCCGCAGATCAGGCCGTACTATGTCAACGGGGCATCATTCGGTCACACGCCCGGAGGATCGTGTCGTACAGGGACCGAAACCGAGACACAGGTGTGAAGTCTGCGGAAGAACCGATATCAGCGATCCGGATCTGGAATTCCGATTCTGCACAAAGTGCGATGGAGCGCATGAGTACTGCATGGATCATTTATATACACACCAGCATATCAAAGAGCATAAAGATACGGAGGATGAGAACAAATGAAAAAGCCATTTGTCACGAAGGAAAAAATCGAAGAGATCATGAAGGAAGTACCGACGCCTTTTCATATCTATGACGAAAAGGGAATCAGGGAAAATGCAAGACTTGTCCAGCAGGCTTTCTCATGGAACAAGGGATACCGCGAATATTTTGCGGTAAAGGCGGAACCGAATCCGGTCATTATGAAAATTCTTCGCGAAGAGGGATGCGGATCCGACTGCTCATCCTTAACGGAGCTCATGCTGGCAAAAGCTGTCGGCAACAGCGGTGAGATGACAATGTTCTCTTCCAATGAGACACCGGATTCCGAGTATGTCTATGCCTCCGATATGGGTGCCATTGTCAACCTGGACGATATCACAATGATTGATTCCTACGCCAAGGCTGTTGGTCATTTTCCGAAGAAAATGTGCTGCCGTTTCAATCCGGGCGGAGTGTTCAAGGTTTCTAACGGCATCATGGATACCCCGGGTGAATCCAAATACGGCATGACGGATGAACAGCTGTTTAAGGCATTCCGCATCCTAAAGGAAAATGGCGTAGAAGAGTTCGGAATTCATTCCTTCCTCGTTTCCAATGCGGTAACCAATGACTATTACCCGATGCTCGCAAAGCTTCTGTTTCAGCTCGCTGTAGAGCTGAAGAAAGAAACCGGAGCGCATATCACATTTATCAACCTGTCCGGCGGTGTCGGTATTCCGTACAAGCCCGGTGATCCGGAAAATGACATTCTGAAGATCGGAGAGGGCGTTCGTAAGGCTTACGAAGATATCCTTGTTCCGGCAGGAATGGGAGATGTCGCAATCTACACCGAAATGGGCCGTTTCATGACAGGCCCTTACGGAGCTCTTATTACAAAGGCGATTCACGAAAAGAATATCATGAAGCATTACATCGGTGTGGATGCCTGTGCCTGCAACCTGATGCGTCCGGCAATGTACGGCGCTTATCACCACATCACGGTACTCGGCAAGGAAAATGCTCCTCTGACTAATATGTACGATGTTGTCGGCGGCCTTTGCGAAAATAACGATAAGTTTGCTGTAGACCGTATGCTTCCGAAGATCGACATGGGAGACATTCTCTATATTCATGATACCGGTGCACATGGATTTTCCATGGGCTACAACTATAACGGCAAGCTTCGTTCTTCAGAAGTTCTGCTGCATGAAGACGGCACCTGGGATGTCATCCGCCGTGCGGAAACGCCGAAGGATTACTTTGCGACATTCAGTGATCTTCCGATTTTCGATACATTAAATAAAGAAGTGGATGATTGGGACGAAAGAAAGGCCGGGCTTACGAATCTCGATTCCTGATAAAAGGCTATCATAACCACAGCATCCAGCGGCATGATTGCACAGTTCAGAGTGCAGTCATGCCGAATTTTTCTTTGACCGAATTGCTTTCGTATGTTATACTAATTTCTGCGCCGATGTGTCGGAACTGGTAGACGAGGCAGACTCAAAATCTGTTGGTCGCAAGATCGTGCGGGTTCGATTCCCGCCATCGGCATAAATGAAGAATCCGGGAAATTCAGGGAAAATCGTGGGAGTCCTTGAGTTTCCTGGATTTTTTTAAGATGGATAAGGAGACAGAAGGAGGTCGAACCAGGATGAGCAAGGATATCGAAAAATATGGTGACACCAGAGAAATCGAAGGTGCTGTAAATCTTGGAAGAAAAATGAAAATGACAGATCAGCAACTTGAAGAATACTTAGTTGAGACTTTCAAAATAACAAAGGAAAAGGCTAAAAAGTATATTGAACCGGTAATGGCTTAAGTACTATAATGCACAGGTTAGATAAAGCACATACATATCGTTTGAACCTGCATAACCCGAACGGCTGCAGATGAAAATGGCCGGCTGACCGGCTGTCAGGTACCTGTTTACCAACATTTATTTATAATAGTAGAAGGAGAATAGACAAAATGGGAGTATTTCGGGAAGATCTTAAAAAACTGGGCTTTGGATTGATGCGGCTTCCGAGAACTGATGAGAAAAATGATGTCATTGACGTGGAACAGACAGCGCAGATGGCGGATGAATTCTTAAATGCCGGAGGCACTTATTTTGATACGGCATATGTATATGGTGGTTCGGAAGAAGCGACGAGAAAGGCTTTGGTGGAGCGTCATGACCGCAGTACCTATACACTGGCATCCAAGCTGAATGCCATGGCGGCAAAGGATGAGGCGGATGCAAAAAATCAGATCAATGTGACACTGAAAAGGCTGGGGACTGATTATGTGGATTATTATCTTCTGCATGCGCTCAGCAAGGATAATAAAAAACTTTATGACGGCTACGGTCTCTGGGATTATGTAAAGGAACTGAAGAAAGAGGGGAAAATTCGTCATTACGGCTTTTCCTTCCATGATACGGCTGATGTTCTGGATGAACTTTTGACAGAACATCCGGATGTTGAATTTGTACAGCTGCAGATCAATTATCTTGACTGGGAGGATCCGTCTGTCCAGTCTCGGGCAGTTTATGAGACCGCCCGGAAGCATGGAAAGCCGGTGATCGTGATGGAACCGGTCAAGGGAGGGCTTCTGGCAAATCCGCCGGAAAGTGTCAGAAAGATCTTTGAAGAAGCCAATCCGGACGCGTCACTGGCTTCCTGGGCGATTCGTTTTGCCGCATCGCTGGATGGAGTGAAAGTGGTTCTTTCCGGCATGTCAAGTACCGAGCAGATGGATAATAACCTTTCTTTCATGAAAGAATTTAAGCCATTAACCGATACGGAGCAGGAGACCATAAAAAAAGCAAGAGAAGAATTTCAGAAGATTGATTCCATCAAATGTACCGCCTGTC
>CAYYEB010000021.1:0-17874 GCA_964470725.1 uncultured Lachnospiraceae bacterium
TCGAGGGCCGTGCAAGTGATTCGAAGTGAGATGAGTTAAGCGGACGTGTCGCAGCGGAATATTCTGAGCTTGACAAGCAGAGTCATTACTTCTCCAGCTTCTCTTTCTGTGATCCGTCATTCCTCACAATCGTCCATGACGGCACCACGCCTCTGACGCAGCTGGTCGGGTAAATCTGGGAATGCTGTCCGACAACTGTTCCCGGATTCAAAACCGCATTGCAGCCGACCTCGACCCAGTCGCCGAGAATTGCGCCGATTTTTCTTCTCCCGGTCACATACTGTTCCTTCCCCTTTACAATAATGTTCTTTCGGTCAGCCTTAATATTGGAAGTAATGGAACCCGCTCCCATATGTGCATGGAATCCGAGAATCGAATCTCCGACATAATTGTAATGAGGCGTCTCGCAGTGATTAAAAATAATCACATTTTTCAATTCCACGGAATTTCCCACCACGCAGTCATTTCCGACCAGAGCATCGCCGCGAATGAAAGCGCAATGACGGACTTCGGTATTTTCTCCAATGATGCATGCACCGTGAATATAAGCAGAGTCAAAGACATGGGCGGATTTTGCAATCCAGACATCCTCCGCCACCTGATCGTAACGATCCTTCGGAAGCTTTCTTCCAAGTTCCACAATCAGATCGTGAATGCCGGCAAGAGCCTCCCACGGATATGTAAACTGTTTCAGATAATCTCCAGCCAGTGTCTCATCTAAAGTAAAAAGATCTTTGATTTTCACCTGTTCTTTCTGTGCCATCCTGTTCTCCTTTAAGCCTTTCCGCTCTTTCGTCTTCCCGTAGTTCTCTTTCTTCTCGTTTTGGGCGCACCAGAAGAAGTCTGTTTATACCACTTTGCATCTTCTGCGTACTGGTGCATCAGCCGCAGGGAATTATTTACTCCCTTGACATAATCACACCTGCGAACAATGAATGCCTCCAGCTTATCCATATATTCATCGGTGGAGATTTCTCCGGCAGCCACCCCGGTCAGCCCCTTTTCCCAGCTTGCAGTCAGTGCCGGATTCAGGAGTGAACGTATCGATGCATATACCACATCATATACCATTTCCCCTGTCAGTGTAGGAGTAATCATCTGCGTTTTTGCATTTAATTTCAGATATTTAATATGAAACAGTTTTTTCAGGATCTCGGCCCTCGTTGCAGAAGTTCCGATTCCCGATCCTCTGATCTGTTCTCTTAAATCATCATCTTCAATCAGCTGTCCGGCATTTTCCATTGCAAGAATCATAGAACCGGAAGTATAGCGTTTCGGAGGAGAAGTTTCTCCCTCCTTTACCTCAAATCCGTCCGCCGGAAGTTTTTTTCCTTTCCGAAGCGTCTTCAGATCCACACGTGTATGGCTCTCCTTTTCCTTCGGAAGGCCGAGAACCTCCAGATAACCCGGTACCGTCAGCCGCCGATCATTTGCGAAAAAACTCTCTCCTCCGATTTCGATCGTAAGTGAGGTCTTTGCATATTCCGCAGGGGGATAGAAAATGGAAAGAAAACGCCTGACGATTGCAAGATACACTTTCTGAGACATGGGCTTTAGCGAATGAAGAGATCCAAGTCCGCTTCCGGTCGGAATAATGGCATAGTGGTCGGTGATGGCCTTGTCATTTGTATATCTGGTCTTGCCGATTGACTTCCAGCGATTTCCATTCAGAACTTCTGCTGCATGCTGCGCCTCCGGTTCATATCCGGTCAGTCCCTTTATATTGGAAGAAATGACCTTTGCAACCGCCGATGACAACACACGGGCATCCGTTCTGGGATAGGTTGTCAGCTTCTTCTCATACAGTTCCTGCACAATCTGAAGTGTCTGATCCGGAGAAATATGGAACATCTTTGAGCAATCGTTCTGAAGCTCTGCCAGGTTATACAGAAGAGGGGGATTCTTCTTTTCTGTCCGATGGGAAGCCGCAGTAACAATACCTTCCTGCGGATCCACTGCCTTCAGCTTCGCTGCAAGTTCATCCGCGTCTTCCTTATGTTCAAATCCATTGTCCTTATAGAGTTTCGGAGACTGGTAGTATGCGCTTCCCTTAACGGCACGCCACTCGGCTTCGATACCGGCGAAGGTTCCCAGGACCCTGTAAAACGGCTTTTTGACAAAGGCCCGGATTTCTCTTTCCCTCTGTACAACCATTCCCAGCACACAGGTCATAACTCTTCCGACGGAAATGACAGCATACCGCTCATGCTGAAAGCTGGCAATACTGTCGCCGTATTTTAATGTCAGAAGTCGGGAGAAGTTAATTCCCATCAGGTAATCTTCCTTTGCACGAAGATAGGCGGAATCGGAAATATGATCATAAAAAGACTCAGGTTTTGCTTCACGAATGCCTCTTTTAATTTCCTCATCCGTAAAGGAATCGATCCAGACTCTTCTCCGATCCTTCTGACGGACTTTCGGATCCGACATCATTTCCACAAGGCGATAGATGTACTCTCCCTCACGTCCCGAGTCAGTGCACACATAAATTCGGTCCACATCGTCCCGTGCCAGAAGTGAACTCACAGTCTGAAACTGCTTTTTTACGGAAGGAATGACTTCATATTTAAATTCTTTTGGGAGAAACGGAATCGTATCGAGGCTCCATTTTTTCAGCTTCGGATCATAGGCCTCAGGATAAGACATCGTCACAAGGTGCCCGACGCACCATGTGACGATGTACTGATCATTTTCCAGATATCCGTCGTGGCGGGTTCCCTTCACTTTCAGTGTGCGGGCAAATTCCTGTGCCACCGACGGTTTTTCAGAAATAAATAACTCTTTTCCCAAGATGTACTGCTCACTTCTTTGTAATGTATCCGAGTGCTTTCAGCATCTCCGCGCATTCTACAGCTCCGCCGGCAGCGCCGCGAAGAGTATTGTGTGCAAGACCGACAAACTTCCAGTCAAAAATGCTGTCCTTGCGAAGGCGTCCGATGGAAACACCCATGCCGCCCTCATAATCCACATCAAGTCTTACCTGCGGACGGTCATCTTCCTCCAGATACTGGATGAAATGCTTTGGTGCATGAGGAAGTCCCAGTTTCTGCGGCTCTCCGGAATACTCACGGAGTGCTTCAACCAGATCCTCCTTTGTCGGATTCTCACGGAAATTCAGGAAAACTGTAGCTGTATGTCCGTTTAATACCGGAACACGAATACACTGAGACGTAATCTTAAGGTCGCTCTGCAGTTTCACAATCTCCCCGTTTTCAATATGTCCGAACACCTTCAGCGGCTCTTGCTCAGACTTTTCTTCCTCTCCGCTGATGAACGGAATAATATTGCCGACCATTTCCGGCCAATCCTTAAATGTCTTGCCTGCTCCGGAAATTGCCTGATATGTGGATACAACAACTTCCTTCGGCCCGAATTTCATCCATGCCGCAAGTGCCGGCGTATAGGCCTGAATAGAGCAGTTCGGCTTTACTGCGATAAATCCGCGCTTTGTGCCGAGTCTCTTCCTCTGATCCGCAATAATTTCAAAATGCTGCGGATTGATTTCCGGAATGACCATCGGAACATCCGGTGTCCATCTGTGTGCGCTGTTATTGGATACAACCGGTGTCTCGGTCTTTGCATATTCCTCTTCAATCGCGCGAATTTCAGCCTTTGACATATTGACTGCGGAAAATACAAAGTCCACATCCTTTGCGACTTCTTCCACATCGGACACATTTTTTACAATTATATCCTTTACATCATCAGGCATCGGAACTTCCATCTTCCACTTTCCGCCAACCGCATCTTCATACCGTTTTCCGGCACTGTGTGCAGATGCCGCAAGTGTTTTGATTTCAAACCACGGATGGTTGTCAAGAAGTGTGATGAATCTCTGTCCGACCATTCCTGTTGCTCCAAGAATACCTACCTTAAGCTTTTCGTCTGCCATATCCTTCTCCTGTTCTCAGAAATTTCCGCAGCCTTGTTGTGCGGAACATAAACCATTTGCCTTTTCGAAGTTTTCTGCTGCAAATGTCTCCTGTACCGTATCTCAGCGTATCAGTCAGTTTCCTGCAATCCTTCAAGATACGCCCTCGCATTTTTGATTTCTTCGTCGATTGCTCCGGGTGCACCCTTTGTGGTTCTGCGCTCCACGCATGTCTTCATGGAAATCGCATCGTAAATATCTTCGTCAAAAAGATCACTTGCCTTCTTCCATTCGGAAAGCGGAAGATCATCAAGTTTTATGCCCTTATCCAGGCATTCCAACACAAGCTTTCCAATGACTCCATGGGCATCACGGAAGGGCATCCCTTTTCGCACCAGATAATCAGCCGCGTCGGTCGCATTTGTAAAGCCATGTTTTGCGCTTTCTTCCATGCGCTCTTTATTGAATGTACTTGTTGCAATCATACCATTCATCAGATGAATGCATCCCTTTGTGGTATCGATCGCATCGAAGGTCAGTTCCTTGTCTTCCTGCATATCCTTATCATAGGCAAGCGGAATTCCCTTCATCGTTGTAAGCATACTCATAAGAGCCCCGTAAACTCTTCCGGTCTTTCCACGAATCAGCTCCGCAATATCAGGGTTCTTCTTCTGCGGCATGATGGAGCTTCCCGTCGCATAGGTGTCATCCAGTTCCACAAAACGGTATTCATTGGAATTCCAGATGATGAATTCTTCACTCAGCCGGCTTAAATGCATCATGCAGATTGCCAGAGCATCCAGATATTCAATGACGTAGTCACGATCTGAAACTCCGTCCATGGAATTTTCACAGGGAGCCGTAAAATCCAGAAGTTCAGCCGTCATGTCACGGTCCAGAGGATACGTCGTTCCGGCAAGCGCTCCGCTTCCAAGAGGGCAATAATTCATCCGCTCCCGAATAGAAGTGAGTCTTTCATTGTCACGCTTGAACATTTCGAAATAAGCTCCGAAATGATGGGCAAGCGTCACAGGCTGTGCCTTCTGAAGGTGCGTGAAACCAGGCATGTATGTCTCCTTGTTTTTCTCCATCACATCAAGGATAGTCTTCAGAAGATCTTCCAGGAGCTCCTTTGTCTCATCAATTTCATCCCGGATATACAACCGCATATCCAGTGCCACCTGATCATTTCTGGATCTTCCCGTATGCAGCTTCTTTCCCGCATCTCCGATCCGTTCCGTCAGATTTGCCTCGACAAAACTGTGAATGTCCTCATAATCACCTTCAATTTTCAGCTTTCCGTCGCTGACATCTTTTAATATGCTTTCAAGACCCTCAATGATCTGATCCCGTTCTTCATCAGTCAGAATTCCCTGTGTTGCAAGCATACTGACGTGTGCAAGACTGCCACGAATGTCCTGTTCAAAAAGTCTCTTGTCAAAGTTCAGAGACTGATTAAACTGATACACAAGTTTATCTGTTTCCTTCGTGAAACGGCCGCCCCAAAGCTGTGCCAAGAAATCATCCCCTTTCCATATGTTTCAATCACGCTTTAAAGTGATGACGCACGATTGTTCTTAAGTTTAACATAGTCATGTCTCTTTGAAAAGACGCATCCGCAGTAGTTCTGCCGATAAAGCCCGTATTTTTGAGACAATTCCGTAGATCTTAAATATCCGCCCTTCTTCTTGAAATTGGACGGAAGCCATTTCAAAGAAGAATGAAGTTTTTCATTTACTTCCTGCACGCATTGTTCACCGATCGTGTTCAATACGTTCTCATCCTTCATCGGGCTGATGGTAAGTGTCGTTGTCACATAGTCCGATTTTAATGAAGCGGCCATCTCACATGCTTTTTTTAATCTCAAGCCGAAGCATATGGAGCAGCGCTCTGTTCCCTCCGGACAGGACTCATATCCTTTGACGCTTTGAAAGAAAAGATCCGGCTCATACGGTCCCTCCGCAAACTTTACTTTATATTTATGAGGCTGTTCATCAATGAGTCTTCTCAGTTCCTGAGTTCTGTGCTCATATTCCGATTTATCCGTAATGTTCGGATTATAATAAAAATCCGTGATAGAAAAATGCTCCGAAAGATATTCCAGACAATAGGAACTGCAGGGAGCACAGCAGCTGTGCAGAAGCAGAGTCGGCACGATTCCGTTTTTCTCATTCTCCCGAATGATTTCGTCCAGCTCCCTTTGATAATTTCTCTGATTCATATTGTAATCTTCAACTCTTTTTTAGCTCAGCGAAGATGCATCTTTTTGAAGAGCACCAGAAGTCTTGTTCCCATGGGAAGCTGTTTCAATTCCTCATCCGTTAAATGTGCAAATTTATCATAGCAGATAAAGTACACCAGGATTCCTACCAGAACGGCAATGACCATCAAAATCGCACTCATAAGATAGCGTCCGAAGATTCTTGGAAGCAGAAGGTACGGGATCCAGTAGACAGCCGCAACGGCAATTCCCATAATGGCAGTCGCCCTGATCGGCGACGTAAACTGACGAATATGGTGACTGTATCCGAGGTAACGGTTCAACGCTCTCGAATTCAGCATCATAACCGTAAACGAATACAATACCGTTGCAAGAAGTATTCCGTATACGTGGATATTCAGCACTCCAACCGAGAAGGCCGCCACACCCGCGTTGATGGCAAGACCGATCGCCGCATTCTTGACAGGAACGGACGGATGTCCGAGTCCCTGAAGAACGCCGTTGGTTACTGTTGAAAGACTGTAGAAAATGACGGAAATTGCTCCCAGGGAAAGGAGTTCCGCAGCTCCGGCCACATTTCCGCTCGGATACAGAGTGCGAATCAGCGGATAGGAAAGAATGCAGATTCCCAGCGCGGATGGAATGGAAATAAATGTCGTCAGCTTGACACACTCGTCAATTTTTCCGATGGCTTCTTTCTTCTTCCCGTTGGCAATAGACGTCGCGACGGCAGGAATGAGCGCTGTGGAAGTCGCGGATGCCAGCGCGATCGGAATATTGATGATCGGTTTGAATCGATACCCGAAAAGTCCGTACAGTCTGGCAGTCTCCTCCGCTGAAACCCCCTTAAAATGCATGATATTTGTAAAAATCAGCTGATCCACCACGGATGTGACGTTATAGACGCATGTGGCAAGAATGATCGGGGTCACCATCATGAAGATCACTTTGAAAACCTGGCCGTATGACTCCTCTTTTGAAGTGCGGTCACTCTGCAGCCTCTTCTGCGTCTCATGATGGCTTCTGCCATAAATAATCAGAATGAAGATAAGACCCGAAACAACTCCGACGCCCGTTCCGATGGTTCCGCCGGCAGCCCCGAAAATGCCCCGTTTGTTTTCATTTCCAAGGAATGGCCGTGTCAGAAGGTATGCCATCAGCACCGAGAAGACCGCATTCATCGTCTGCTCGATCACCTGTGAGATGGCAGTCGGTTTCATTGTATTATGAGCCTGGAAAAATCCACGGAATACACCGAGAATGCCGCTCAAAAAGATCGTCGGTGCAAGAACCCTCAGGGCAAGTACGGCATCCGGCTGAGCCTTCAAAATAAACGGTGCGCCAAAGAAAGCGATACATGCTCCGGCTCCGCCGACAATGATCACATAAATAATCGCGGCATGAAAAACCTTGTTCGCACTTCTGTAGCGCCCCACGGCAAGCCGCTCCGCCATAACCTTGGAGATTGCGCTCGGAATACTATAAGAAGAGATCAGAAGAATGATCGTATACCATTCATAGGCGAATGTGTAATATCCGTCTCCCACATCTCCCATGATCAAATGAAGCGGGCTGCGGTAAAGCAGACCGATCACCGAAGAAATCATCTGCGCGGCCATCAAGAATGTGGCCTGCCGGACAACTTTTCCCTTTTCCTGTGCCATATTGTTCTCCTAACTTTGTCTCATATAGTGCATCACTCACATATGCACAAGCTGCGTATACTTTGCTGCAGCATTCTCAGAGAAGAGTTTATGCATCTGCATTTTCGATCTGCCAGTCAATCGGCTCGATTCCATGTTCTTTCAAATAGTCGTTGCATCTGGAAAACGGCCTGGATCCGAAAAAGCCATGATACGCCGATAAAGGACTCGGATGAGCCGATTCAATGACCAGATGCTCCGGGCGATAAATCATGTTTTTCTTCTTTCTCGCCTGACCTCCCCAGAGAATAAATACCATCGGCCGGTCTACATCCGCAAGAACCCGAATGGCTGCATCCGTAAATTCTTCCCATCCGATGTTCTTGTGTGAATTGGCCTGATGCGCTCTCACCGTAAGAACCGTATTAAGGAGCATCACTCCCTGCTTCGCCCATTTGGTCAGATCTCCGTTATCCGGAATATAGCATCCTAGATCATCATGCAGTTCCTTATAAATATTGACCAGAGACGGCGGTATCTGTACCCCCTTATGAACCGAAAAGCACAGTCCGTTGGCCTGTCCCGGTTCATGATAGGGATCCTGTCCCAGAATCACAGCCTTCACCTTATCAAGAGGCGTAAATTCAAATGCATTAAAAATATCGGTACTCGGCGGATAGATCGTTCTCGTACGATACTCTTTCAGTACAGTCTGATATAATTTTGCATAGTAGGGCTTTCCGAATTCAGGCTTCAAAGCCTTTGCCCATTCTCCCGTAATTGCCATAACCTTCTGCTCTGTCCTCTTGTCGTATAGAGATATTCTGCAGCAATGATCATGAATCCGCCCTTCAAAAGCGAACCGGAATCCCCTGATCCTGCAGATATTCTTTCACTTCTGCGATGCTCAGCTCCTTGTAGTGGAACAAAGAGGCCGCAAGAGCCGCATCAGCGCCGCCTTCGGTCAGAATCTCCGAAAAATCTTCCAGTTTCCCGGCTCCTCCGGAAGCAATCACGGGTACATTCACGGCCTCAGTCACTGCCTTTGTCAGTTCCAGATCATATCCGGCCTTTGTTCCGTCTGCGTCCATGGAGGTCAAAAGAATTTCTCCCGATCCGAGGGACACAGCCTTTTTCGCCCATTCCACGGCATCAAGACCGGTATCTTCTCTTCCGCCCTTGATATAAACGGTCCATCCGTTTCCATCTTCTTTGCGCTTGGCATCGATCGCTGTCACAATGCACTGATTTCCGAACTTCTCGGCGCCTTCCCGGATCAGCTCCGGATTTTGAACCGCAGCCGTGTTAACGGAAATCTTATCGGCGCCTTCTCTTAAGATTTTCTTCATATCCTCGACGGAATGAATTCCGCCGCCGACCGTAAACGGAATAAAGACCTGTTCCGCCACACGTCGAACCATATCCACAACGGTCTCTCTTTGATCAGAAGATGCCGTAATATCGAGAAATACAAGCTCATCGGCGCCTTCCTCATTATAGGCCTTTGCAATTTCCACCGGATCTCCGGCATCTTTCAGCTGAACAAAGTTCACGCCCTTCACAACACGTCCGGCATTGACATCCAGACATGGAATAATTCGTTTTGTAAGCAACTTTTATTCCTCCGTCTTCTCATCCGGCCGTTTCTGACGGATGAAATTTTTCAAAATCTGAAGTCCCACATCACCAGACTTTTCCGGATGAAACTGCGTGGCAAAAAGATTTCCTCTCTGGACAGAGGCGTGCACCATATTGGCGTACTCCGTCACAGCCTTCACCTGGTTCATATTTTCCGCCTGTACATAATAAGAATGTACAAAATAAACATAGGATCCATTCGGCACATTAAAGAACAGGTCCCCGTTATTCATCATGAAAATAGAATTCCAGCCGATCTGAGGAATCTTGTACCCTTCTTTATCATCAAAACGTCTGACTTTTCCTTTTAAGATTCCAAGTCCCGGAACATCCGGACTTTCCTCACTGCCTTCAAAGAGAAGCTGCATTCCGACACAGATTCCCAGGAAGGGTGTCTTGCTGTCAATCACTTTACGGATCACTTCTTCCATATGGTACTTTTTCAGATTCTGCATCGCATCTCCGAAATTACCGACTCCCGGAAGAACCACATGGTCTGCCTTCAGGATCTTTTCCGGATCCCGTGTAATCTCTGCCTTTTGCCCGAGCTTTTGAAATGCCTTCTCCACACTTTTGACATTTCCCGCATCATAGTCAATTATTGCAACCATTTTCATACCTCAAACGCATCACTGATGGCTGTTCAAAATCACAGCCGCTGATATTTTCGTATTATAGCATAAAAATACCCGGGCTCAAAATGCCCGGGTATTTTTATGCAGGATGCATATTTACTCCTCTTTTTCCGGCTTGAATTTCGGCTGATTTCCGGTATCCATCGTAAAGTAAAAAGCGACTCCGTTTTCTCTGTTTTCCACACCACACTTCTGATGGTGTCCGTCCATAATCGCCTTTACGATAGAAAGCCCGATTCCGCTTCCGCCATATGCCCTTGTTCTCGCCTTATCCACCTTATAAAACTTCTCAAAGACACGTCCCAGCGAATCTTCCGGAATCTTTTCACCCGTATTAAAGACCGTTATACGGATGGTATCCTCATTCTCCGGTGCCATCGTCACTTCAATCTTCCGTTCTCCATCCACATGATGGCAGGCATTGCTCATATAGTTGGTCACAACTTCTTCGATCTTGAATTCATCGCCCCAGACATACACCGGATCCTTATACGGAAATGAGACTGTGGCCTTGTTTTCCTCGATCATCACCTGCATTCCCTTGATGACGCCGGTGATAAGCTGGGTCAGATCGAATCGTTCCATCTCCACAACGTCATTTCCGAACTCCAGACGATTCAGGGTGAGAAGTTGTTTCACCATGTTGTTCATTTTTCCGGATTCATCAATGATGACATCCGCATAAAAGTTCCGGCTCTCCTCGTCGTCGGCAATGTTATCCTTCAGTCCTTCCGCATATCCCTGGATCAGGGCAATCGGAGTTTTCAGCTCATGCGTCACATTATTGAGGAACTCAGTCCGCACCTCATCGATCTGTGTCTTTCGCTCATTATCCCGCTGAAGTTCCACGTTTGCTGTCTTAAGCTCGGAAATTGTGCGCTCCAATTCATCGGACATCTTATTAAAACTTGCACCAAGCTGGCCGATCTCATCCTCGGTCTGGCCCTCATAACGGGCATCGAAATCAAGCCCTGCCATTTTCTTGGAAAGATCATTCAGCTGACGGATCGGACGGGTGTACCGTTTCATCAGAAACCAGCTCACCACTCCCGCAGCCGCCATCACCATAATGCCAATCCAGATGTAAAAGAGTGTGGAAAGTTTCGCCGCTGCCTCTATGCTCTCCAGAGGAGTCTGCATCAGGAAAAACTGTCCGTTTTTCAGCTGTCCCCACATTTCCAGATAGGTCGTGCTGATGCGCTTGTCCGTCGTCTCCTGAATCGTATAATTCTTCGTCTTGGAAAGCACCTTTACGCGGTCTACATAAAAACCTGTATAGTAGCCGAACAGACGTGCCGCGATATTGGCTCCGTTTCGTCCGGTGGTCTGGTACTGCCGAAGATCGCTGTCCGTCAGGGTAATCACAATATTATCCTTCATAGAGATTTCGATCAGCTTGTCTGACAGCGAAAGATCCGTATCGGAGCTCGTATTTTCTTCCCTCGTAATTTCGCAATAAGCATCTTTTAAGCGTTTTTCCTTATTGCTTGTATAGAAAGGCGCCAGGAAAAAAGCATTTACAATTCCGATAATCAAAAGGGAAGATGCCACAATAATAAGAATCATAACTGTAAGCTGTGCCCCGATCGATTTGCGAAAAGGATGCGGCAGTGAAAGCTTACGCTTTGTATTCTTCTTCGGCCCTTTTTCCTTCTGTTTCTTCATGCATGTTCCTCCGAAAGCAAAGGTGTCATGACTCCATCCGCGTATACTATAAGCTTCTCTGTGGCACGCGAAAGAGCCGTATATAATCTGTGACGTGCCAAAGTCTTGTCCGGATAATTTCTGTCAGTTGCGTCAGGCAGTATGACAGTCGTAAACTCCAGCCCTTTTGCGAGCCGAAGTTCCAGAAGCACGATGCCGCTTTCCGGAAGCTCTTCATTTTCACGAATCACACGCGGCGCATCTTCTTTCAGAATCTGTTTCATGCGATTTACTTCAGTCCAGTCTGCACAAATGACTGCCGTCAGAGAGTCCTTTGCATTATTTTCCCTGACCGCTTCCCGAAGCGTATCCACATACTCTTTATGATTCCCAAATGCGCGGACATCCGGAACGATTCCCGGTCTTTGCACCGATGAAGTCTGTATTCTGATCTCCTTAGGAAGAAGGCCCGTAAAAAGCTCCGTAATTTCCGGCGAAGAACGGTAACTGGTCAAAAGAGGAAGCTCCGTCACTTCCTTTCCGTTTTCCTTAAAAAGTCTCTTGATCTCATCAAAGGAAATCGTACCGTCATAAATCGACTGAAATTCATCCCCGAGCATCATAAAGCGGGCATTCTTAAAGTATTTCAGAAATACCATCAGCTGGGCTTCAGAATAATCCTGTACCTCATCGATCATGACATATTTAGCATTTCTGTCACAAAGTCCGGTAAGTGACATCTTCAGATACAGCCACTGCGCAGGTGTCAGTTTTTCCTCTCCTAAAAGCCGCTCTCCGATATGCGCAATGTCAAGCCACTGAAAGGAACGTATCGCCTGCAGGGCCCCGCCGTACTGATTTTCAATCTGCTTTTCCGATGCAGAGCTGTTTTTGGCCGGACGGTCTGCAAAATTGTCCGAACGTTCATCATCCTTTTTATTGCGTTCAATCTCAATCGCATTTTTTCTGGCCGCATCTTCAAGTTCGTCCACACTGACCTGAATGAGTCGGATACCGGTCTCAATATGATTATGGGCCGTTACGATCTTTGCAATCTGTTTCTTTGAAAGGACCTTCGTCCCCTTCTGGGAAATATTCCGAAAATCATCTTCTCTTAACCGGAAATCAGGAAGTTCCCGATCAATTTTTCTAAGAGACTCCGCTTCTGTCAGATCCCCGTTTCCGCGGCTGTGAACCCCCTGCTCTTCCAGAAAATCTCCCCAGGTCATTGAATTCGGATTCTGTTCTCCCATTTCAGGCAGAACGTGATCAATATACTGCTGAAAGACAGGATTTAAGGTAATCAGATAGACTTGTTCCGGACGCAGATTTTTTCGTTTTCTGTAAAAGAGATACGCAATTCGCTGAAGGAGTACCGAGGTCTTTCCGCTGCCGGCAATTCCATTGACCAGAAGCGCCGGAACATCGGGATAACGAATAACGGTATTCTGTTCCTTCTGAATTGTTTCTGTGATCGCCTGCATCTTGTCTGTCCTCTTTTTGGACAGAGATTTGAGGAGCATCGGATCCTCAATGGCAATCTTTGTGTCAAAATACGAATTTAAGGTTCGTCCCGTGATATCAAACTGGCGTCTTAAGGAAAGATGCACCGGAATCTTCCGATCCTCCACCGTATAGGACGTATCGCCATTTTCATGATTGTAATACACTTCGGCAATCGGGGAGCGCCAGTCCACAATCAGCTGATCATGATTTTCATCCGAAAGGGCCGCGCTTCCGATATAAAAATCCTCCGGATCCTCATCTTCCTCAAATTTCAAAGTGATTCTGGCAAAATACGGGCGCGGAAGCAGCTGCTGTACATTCTTAAGTTTTGTCGATACGGAATCACTGGCAATATTGAGCTGTGCCACGGCCTGACTCATAATTTCGAATTCAATGAGAGTTTCCTGCGCTTCTTCGTCATTATTAAAATTAAGGCGCAGATCCTCGCTCTGCGTCTTTTTTTCATCGGCCGCTTTTTCAGAAATCTCCTGAAGCTCAGCTGTGAGACTCTTGTCCATTTGTTCCAGCTGATCATAGATTTCCGAAAGATGATTCTGTTCTTCTATAAATATCGGATCATTCATCTGATCCGTTCTTTCCTGATCACTCATGTTTCTTCCTCTTCCCATGTAATTTATTTGAGGAAATATTATACTCTCTTCCGATGCTTTTCGCTACGGATTTCTCAGTACCCTTCCGTTCTGCGCTTTCTGCGCTCTTCTTTTCTCTTTTCTGCCCCTTCCCACTCCAGGCGCTCCATATCATTTTCAAGGAAAAGTCCATATGGAACCTCTGTAGGATGTCCCTTCTCATCCACATAGACTTCTGTCAGATACGCGTGATTGATCATATGACGAAGGCCTGTTTTCTTATCCTCATCATACACATCTACCCGAACTTCCATTGAAGTATGCCCGACATATGTGATTTTTGCGTGAACAATGACAACATCATTCAGATATGCGGCCTTACGAAACTGCAGACTGTCGATGGAGGCGGTTGTAATATTTCCTCCGCAGTGACGCATGGCACAAAGTCCGGCGGCTTCATCAATCCATTCCAGAAGCCGCCCTCCGAAAAGGCGATTTCCTCCATTGATATCCCTGTACATCAGAAGGTGCATCTGTTCCACAGCCGAATCTTCCACATGTTTTTTCGGTCTTGTATCCTCTTTGCTCATTTTGCTCATACTCCTTTTACTTCACTGTCTTTTCGATTGCCGGATCACGGATCCGGTATTTCATCATCTATATTGCTTTTCAAAAAGCATCTCATCTAAAATCATCGCATTTCGATGCTGTTCGGTGCCCCCGTCAGTTCGTATACAGTGACCTTTTTATTCAGAAAATACCGTTTCAGTTCCGGGCCATCATACGTTCCGGATGTGTCGTTCAGAATATAGGAAGGTGCATCCATGAAGGCCACCTTCGGGTTTACAAGGTCATAAAACGCTGTCGTCAGTCCCCAGTTCCCATGGTGGCCGCACTGTACAAAATCCGCCTGCAGTTCCCTCTGATGCGCCGGTATAATGTACTGTTCCATCTCCCCTTGTGTATCTCCGCAAAAGAGAAAACGGTTCTTATTTCCGCTCAGCAGAAACAGCAGCGATCCGTCATTGCAAAGGTTTCGTGAAAGCTCATCCACATGGCTGTCCCAGGCATGAAGTACCTTCATATGAAGTCCGAGAATATCAGCCGTATCATTTTCCGCAAGATAGGTCAGATTACTCTTTCCGTCTGTCAGATTGTAAAACATTTCAAAGCTCTCAATTCCGTCATAATCCTGAGCGGTTGCCTCATAACGCTCCTTATTGACCCTTGTTGTATAAATGTGATCTATTCTGATTCCCGTAAGTTTCCCGCCTGCCTGCCCTTGCAAAACAGCATTCAAAGCTCCGACATGGTCCGGGTGCGGGTGCGTAATAATCCAGTCATAGACGTGATTTCCATGAGAACGGATTATGGCAAGCACCTGATTCTCATCCGCCGTATAGCCGCCGTCGATGATTGCAAGGCGTCCGCTGTTGTCTTCGATCGTATAGAACATTCCCTGCCGGCCCGTCACTGATGCATACTGCGTAATCTTCCAGGCTGCAGATTCATTTTTTCCGTTTGTCTGATTGCCGTTTCCATGTGAGACTCCATACCAGGCAACTCCCTCAGCCTTCCATCCCAAAGTCACTAGTTTCTTATTTTCCCCGGGACTCACAGTAAAATTGTGGGAACCCGTCCTGGCATTCGGATTATACTGCCGGTAAACCGGAACAGATTTGTTCGCATCTGAATACCAGCCGATTCCCTCGTAGGACCAGCCGACAGATTTCAGATACCGCATCTCTCCATAATTCAGGGTGTAATGATGATCTCCGGCATTCGGATTATAGAGGCGATACACCGGAAATGCCGATCGGGTCGGTGCATACCATCCGATTCCTTCAGCATTCCACCCGACCTTCACAAGATGGTTTCTCTCCGCAGCTGACGCCGTATAAAAATGTTCTCCGGAGTTCGGATTGTACACACGATACATTGCCGTATCCCCTGCATGGGCCGAAAGCGGTGTCAGAACCAGCAGCAATACTAATAATAAAAATATGTGCACCACATAAAAAATGCCATGCGGCCTCGTATTACGAGTCCTTCCTTGTCTCATCCCCCATCCTCCCTAAAACTTATCTCCTGCGTTTACTGTTGCAAAGCAGGTCGATCAGAACGATAGAACTATTTTACCACACATTCTTTGTCTTCCCATTGTTTCTACGCGGCATTTGTTTACAATCCACAAATATTTTCCTCTTTTCCGGAAAAGTTTATCGATATTATAATATCGATTTGTCTTGCATAATGTTGACTAAAATAGTAGGATAAATTCCGTCAAAAAAGACGGCAGAACGATTCAATGCTTCATCTGCCGTCAGAAAAGAGAGGAAAAAAAGATGGGTAAATATATACAGGGATCTTATCCGGTGGTCCGAAAAGAAAATCTTGCACGCGATATCTATGACTTTACCATCGTGTGTCCGGAAATTGCAAAGAAAGCTGAGCCGGGACAATTCGTCCATATCGCAATTCCGGGGCATTACCTGAGACGTCCGATTTCCATCTGTGAAACCGATAAGGAAAAAGGAACAATCCGGATCGTATTTGCTGCAAAGGGGAGCGGAACACACGATCTGGCGGAAATGG
Source organism: uncultured Lachnospiraceae bacterium (assembly GCA_964470725.1). GTDB lineage: Bacteria > Bacillota > Clostridia > Lachnospirales > Lachnospiraceae > Chordicoccus. Next base: position 16,344 of record CAYYEB010000021.1, read on the forward strand.
GTCCCGGATTTTCGGTCGATCTCATCGGTCCTTTGGGTCATGGTTTCACTTTGCTTCATCAAAGCAGCAAGGTGATTCTGGCGGGCGGAGGTATCGGGGTTCCTCCGATGGTCAATCTATCCGATTATTATAAAGAAAATGCAACGGCTGTGACCGGCTTTCGCAATCAGGCCGCTATTATTCTGACAGATACATTTGCAAAAAATAAAACAAAACAAATTCTGTGCACTGATGACGGTTCCTTCGGGATTCACGGCCTTGTAACAGTTCCCCTCGAAGAACTCTTAAGAAAAGAAGTGCCGGACATGGTCTATGCCTGCGGACCGATTCCAATGCTCCATGCCATTGCTTCTGTTTGTGATAAGTATGGCGCTCCCTGCGAAGTTTCGCTTGAGCAGCATATGGGCTGCGGCATCGGTGCCTGCCTGACCTGTGAATGCAAAATTCAAACGGCTGATGGTCTTGAGTATAAGCATGTCTGCAAGGACGGTCCTGTTTTTAACGCAAAGGAGGTTGTATTCTGATGGCTGATTTAAGAAATACGGTGTTTGGAAAAAAATTTAAGAATCCGGTGCTGATGGCTTCCGGTGTGTTCGGGTATGGCCGTGAGTATGAGGAATTTTTCCCATTGGACAAACTTGGGGGACTGTGTACCAAGGGAACAACTCTTGAAAAACGGCATGGAAACGACGGCACCCGCATCACGGAGTGTGACAGCGGTCTCCTCTTTTCCGTAGGTCTGCAGAATCCGGGAATTGATTACTATATGAAAAATGATCTTCCTTATCTTCTCACAAAGGATACCAATATCTTTACGAATGTCGCCGCTTTGAGCACAGAAGAATATGAGAAAATCGTAGAAAAGCTGGAACCCACGGATGCCCCGTTCATCGAGCTCAATATCTCCTGTCCGAATACATCCGGCGAACCCTTAAGCACCCGGCCCGACACAACGGAAATGATTACGAAAAAGATCCGGAAGCTGACGAAAAAACCTCTTATCGTAAAGCTGAGCCCCAATGTTGGCGACATCGCGGAAATTGCCCGTGCCGCAGAAAGCGCCGGAGCGGATGGCATTTCTCTTGTCAACAGTATCCATGGTTTTAAGATTGATTTACGTACGAGACGTCCTGTCTTTCAAAACAATCTTGCCGGAATGAGCGGTCCCGCCATCTATCCTATCGCCCTTCGTATGGTGTGGCAGGTTTCTTCCGCTGTCAAAATTCCGGTCATCGGAATCGGAGGAATCGATTCCGGTGAAAAAGCCGTGGAAATGATGATGGCCGGTGCTTCTCTCGTAGAAGTCGGATCCGCCATCTTCAAAGATCCCTATGCACCCCTTCATGTGATTGACGGAATCCGGAAGTGGATGGATGAGAATCATGTGAAGGATGTCCGGGAGATCATCGGGTCCGTGAAGCCCTGGTAATAAGGATATCCGGGACCCGTCAGCTTTGAGCAGTACCCAAACAGCAAGCTGCCAAATAATCGTTTCAATGATTATTTGGCAGCTTCTTTTTATCATGCTTTA
>CAYYEB010000022.1:0-17152 GCA_964470725.1 uncultured Lachnospiraceae bacterium
TGAATGACAGAATTTTCAAGAACATGGCCGGCTCAACCATCGAGCCTGATCCGGAAGACGTCAAGGGCTTCGAGACCTTCACACAGCACTACAAGGACGGACTCGATACGGAAAGAGCCGCGGTCAAGGGAATTCGCTGGTAAAAGAACTGCTGCACCGTGATGGTGCAGCATTCTTTTTGCTGAAAAATGCAAGAGGAAAAATGTGATAAAGAAGCATTAAAATATATGTAATTACGTGCATATATGAGGCATAAATATCTGGAAAAATGTGACTATAAGGGGTAAAATGAATCGGAAAAATGTGAAATGACTGAATGACAGAGATAAAGGGGCAATATATATGGATTTACTTAAACGAAAAATTGATCAGTTTCTTCTCGAATGGAAAAAGAATCAAAACCGACTTCCCTTGATCATCAAGGGTGCAAGACAGGTCGGTAAGACGGAATCTATCCGGCATTTTGGTCAGACACAATATCAGCGATATATAGAAATAAATTTTATTCTGCAAAAGCAATATAGAAGTATTTTTGATAATGGCTATGAAGTAGATCAGATTCTTCAGAACCTAACTTTCATGGATCCGTCCCTGAAATTTGAGCCTGGAAATACTTTGATTTTTTTTGATGAAATGCAGGCATGCCCGGACTGTGCCACAAGTTTGAAAGCATTTAAGATAGATGGAAGATATGATGTCATTTGTTCCGGATCACTGATGGGGATCAATTATAATGAGATTGAATCCAATAGTGTTGGATATAAGCAGGATTATGAGATGCGCTCCATGGATTTTGAAGAATTTTTATGGGCCAGGGGATATAAAAAAGAACAAATTGAATATTTGTATCAACAGATGGTGTTATTAAAGCCTCTACCGGATTCGATTATGCAATCGATGATGGAGTTATTCCATCAGTACATGATTGTGGGAGGAATGCCGGCCATTGTGAACACTTTTGTGAGTAACAATAACTATCAGGGAATTTTGCAAATGCAGCAGCAGATCCTTCTCGATTATGAAGAGGACATAACAAAGTACGCAGGTGGCCTTGATAAAACAAAGATTTTAAATGTTTACCGAAAGATACCGGTATTTCTTGGAAAGGATAATAAGAAATTTCAGATCTCAAAAGTAGAAAAAGGGGCAAGATCGCGTGCGTATGTCGGAGTTACGGATTGGCTGAGTGATGCAGGTATTGTTAATATATGCTATTGTCTCCATCTTCCGGAACTTCCGCTAAAAGGGAATTATGAGCCGGATAATTTTAAGATGTATTTTAGTGATACCGGATTGCTGATTGGATCACTCGATGAGGAGGCGCAAGAGGATTTGCGCCTAAACAAAAATTTTAATGCGTATAAAGGTGCACTTTATGAGAACATTGTTGGAGAAATGCTTGTAAAACAGGGATACCAATTGTACTTTTACAGAAATGAAAAGGCAACCCTTGAAATGGATTTCTTTATTCGATCAGCGGATTCTCTGATTCCTGTAGAGATAAAGGCACGGGATGGAGCGACACCGTCTTTGAACCGTCTGATAGAAAAAGATAAGTATCCGGATATACAGTACGGAATTAAACTTGGAAACCGAAATATCGGCTATAATGGGAAATTTTATACATTCCCTTACTTCTTGTGCATTTTCTTGAAACGATTTGTGAATGATACGAATAGAATCGGTTGAGGGAGGCAAGATCGAAGGAAATGGTGTGTTGAGGACATCTTTGCTTTGATCTTTTTTGCGCTTTTTTTGGGGATTTGTGTCTTTCAGATCGCGCGTAATAATGAAGATAAAACTTGATAAGTGGCAGTGAAAATGCCGTTAATGAAAAAGGAGTTCTTATGTGAACTTCTCTTTTTGTATCTCGGAGGATCCTGCTCCTTTCATTGCAAGAAGCGGGATGAATTACTTCTGTTGCGATTTTTCCTGCCGGATGATAGTATAAAGCTCGTCACTCACACAAGTGGTGGAGATACTGAAAAAGGAGGCCACGGAGGCCGTTACGGAGGAGTTATGCGCAGTCTGGATTTTGATGAAATGCTTCAGAATAGAAATCTTAGGTTCTCACCAAATGTCAGTCAGAAGGACAGGAATTCCCTGATTGACTTCTGGAACGGATTGCGTAAGGAGCGTCAGGATAATATCAGTACGGCGGAAGTGGATGAGGTTCTGGACGGATACATCGGCCTGGGAGTTCTGGAAAAGGCCAATTCGGCTTCGATGAAGAACACGGGAAGAAAAAACAAGGCACGGTCGGTGCAGTCCATGAAGACTTCTTCGTCGGGACTTTCTGTAATTCTTATTCTTGAGAAACCGCAGCAGGTATCCCTGCATGAAGTAACCGGAGGATTTGTCGAAGAAGACGGTTCTTATGCTTTCGAATATAAGTACAACAGCCGACTTTTCTCGATTGAGCTGCTGCGCATGGACGTCAGATACGGCAAGCTGCTTCACTGGTTTGCCAAAAGGCATGCCGCGGTCCGGCTGACGGGAACTGTCAGCGAACAGGGCTTTGAGGTGTACAAGATCCGGGCCGGAGAAAGTACGGAAGAGGATTCCTTAAAGAGTGTATCCCCGGATCTGGTTCGCAGCATGGTGGAACGCCTGAGAACTGCACAGATCCAGCCGGTTCGGACAGAAGAACCGGAACATGCGCCGCTTACAAGGCTCCCGGATCTTACCGATTATCTGGAATGCATGGAAGATACGCTTCCGGAGAATATCCGGGTCTGGGCTCACCGTACGATCAGACTCATGGCGGATGAAAATATCGGAGCCGATGAGCAACGGCATGCCCTTCACGCGCTCAGTCTCATGCTGAATGTGCAGTGGAAAAATTCTTATTTTGAGCCTGTCGATCCGAAGGAGGCCAGAAGAATTCTGGATGAGGAACTGTACGGCCTCGAAGAGGTTAAGCAGCGCGTCATTGAGACAATTATCCAGATCAACAGAACACATACGCTGCCGTTTTACGGACTCCTTCTTGTGGGGCCTGCCGGAACCGGAAAGTCTCAGATTGCCTATGCAGTGGCGAAAATTCTGAAGATGCCGTGGGCTGTCCTCGATATGAGCACGATCCGGGATCCGAGCGCTCTGACCGGCAGTCCCCGTATTTATACGAACGCGAGGACGGGAAGGATTATGGATGCCTTTGTCCGGGCAGGGAGTTCGAATATCGTATTTGTTATCAATGAGCTGGATAAGGCGGACAATGATTCAAATTACGGCAATTCTGCGGATACGCTTCTGACGCTCTTTGACAATCTGGGTTTTACGGATAACTATATGGAATGCGCGATCCCGACAAGCGGCGTCTATCCGATTGCAACGGCGAATGACCGTTCAAAGATCAGCGGACCATTGCAGTCGCGTTTTGCGGTGATTGAAATTCCGGATTACACGCCGGAGGAAAAGAAAGTCATTTTCCGTGATTATTCAATGCCGAAGATACTGAAGCATCTCGGAATGAAGAAGGAGGAATGCTCGCTTACCGATGGCGCAATTGACCGGATTGTGGAGCATTTCAAAGATACGCCGGGCTGCCGCGATCTGGAGCAGGCAGCGGAACATCTGGCGGCCAGAGCGCTCTATGAGATTGAATCGACAGGGCAGAAGACGGTATGCTTTGATGAGAAAGATGTGGAGAAGATCCTCGGTGTGTGAGAGGAAGGCAGACAGAAGATTCGGGCGTGGATATTTGAAGTCGTAAATGCCGTAAAAACAAAACCGCGGAGAATATTTTGAAGATCGTCCGTCGGGAATAAAGGGAAAAAGAAGGATAACTGCCATGAAAAACGGAACGTTTTTCTTCAGTAACAGGGACTGTGAGTATTTTCCCTGCCATAAGGGAATAGCGGAGGAAGAATTTAACTGTATGCTCTGCTATTGCCCGTTGTATATGCTGGGATCGGAGTGCGGAGGAAACTTTGAATATCTTCCGTCCGGAATTAAGTCCTGCATGAACTGCAATCGTCCACATGATCCGTCAAAATGGAACGAAATGATGGCGATGATGAAAGTAGTCGTAAAAGAAGTACAGAAAAAAGGTACAGAGGGAAGGAAAGAATAAATTGAAAAAGATCTGGCAGCTGATCAAAAATGATATCTTCAAGGTCGGTCCGGGATTTGGTCGGATAACGTTAAACATAATAATTATTGAAATTATGACCGGATTCTTTCTTTCCTTTCTGATTAATGTAAATCTCGGAACGGATCCGTGTACGTTCATGAATCTGACCATATCTTCCGGGCTTGGAATTTCATTCGGCACATGGCAGCTGACTCTGAATGTCGCTCTCTTTATTTTTGTCATTGCGATGTCACGCTTCCGTTACATCGGAATCGGTACGATTGCCAATATGATCTGCATCGGATACAGCTCGGATTTCTGCCGGTGGATCTGGAGAAAACTTATACCGGAGACCATGTTCAGTGAACTTCCGGGGAGAATCATATTTTTTCTGATAGGACTCATCGGATTTATCCTGTGCTGCGCCATATATATGAATTATGATACGGGATTGTCTCCATATGACGCGATACCGTGCATTATCCGGGATCTTTTGAAAAGAGTTCCGTTTGCCGCGGTGCGAATGTGCTGGGATTTCGGTATTATCGGCGTCGGATGTCTTTTGGGTGGAGTACCGCCGATCGGAACACTGATCCTGGCGGTTCTGCTGGGCCCGACCGTTTCCTTTATAGGCAGACTTATGAAAAAGAGAAAGATAAGAAAAATAAGGTGAGAGCAGAACAAAGGCAGTTTGGAATGACAGTATCAGGATATTGCAGTGAACAATTTTTGCTGTGATTCGCATAAAAATAGGATAGAAAAAGCGGGCTGGGTCATAAAATGTGGTTCCGCCCGCTTTTTCTGACCGATGTAAAGGAGAAAAAGAAACGGAAAAACTGCATGTTCAGATTGTTCTATTGTGATTGCAAATTGCATCAGTAACTTTTTTCTTTACAAATAGAAAAAATACTTGACTGTCAGCACTCAAGGATATAGAATGCTAATAAAGTTGTAAGCAACTCAATTGCCGAAAAATTGATTCAGGGATAACATTCAGAGAAAATTGAATCATTTTGCGAGACAGGTTTCTTCAACTTAATCATAAAAGAAAAAAACGTGCTGACTCTGCAGGCGGTGCCTGATGGTATACCGCATTTTTCAGTAGACTGATGTGAGCAGAATGGTTACTATCATGGAATAAGAAGTATACGCTGCTATGAGCGGAGAATGTATGAAATATGGAAAGACAGTTATTTGCAGTAGAAATTGTTTTTAATCACACAGTGAAGACGGAGGAAGCGCGATGAGTGAACAAGGAGGACAAATTATGACAGTAGTTCCCGTATATAATGTCCTGGTGGTTCCGGACGCGAATATATATTTGAAAACCGATACATATCAGAGAATTGCCGGAAAGGCCCCGAAGGAAAATGACCGGGTGATCCTGATTGTGCAGAAAGACAATGAAGACAGGGATAAACTCGGTGAAGACAGCTTCTATCCGGTCGGTGTTCTCGGCACGATTACGGAAGTAAACCAGAACGGATATATTGTGGTTCGCACAGGCGAACGGCGCAATCTCGATGAAGTGACCGTTTATAACGACGGCGCAATTGAGCTTAACGTCTCAAAACGCGAGGAGATTGACGACCTTGATCCGGAGGAAGAAAAGAAGCATCTGGAAAATGTCAAGAAGGAAATGGTTTCCTATGTGGAGGGATTCCAGTGGGCAAGCGCGGCACGTGCCTACATCGCACAGATGAACAGCATCAATGAAGCGATTGCAATGCTCTCTCCGTGGCTTGTGGATTCGAATGAGGATAAATACAGGATTCTTGAAGAGGATTCGAAGGCGAAGCGGATGGATCTCGAAGAGAAGATGATCTATGAGAATCTGGAAATGGGAAAGATCAACAATGAGGCCAAATCCGCGCAGGAAGAGGACTATCAGAAACTTTACCGGGAGTCCGCAATCAAGAAACAGATCGAATATCTGCAGAAGGAACTCGATGAGATGCACCCGGAGCAGGTTTCGGATATCCGGAAATTCGAGATCAAGATCGAAGAGTCCGGCATGAATGAGACGGCCAGAAAAGAAGCTGACAAGGTTCTGAACCGCTTAAAGCAGGAGGGTCAGAACAGTGCAGAGACAGGTATGCTGTATGATTATCTGGACTTTGTGACGTCTCTGAGCTGGAAGAAGGCGAAGGCCAAGAAGATCAATCTGGATCGGGCGCAGAAGATTCTTGATGAGGACCATTATGGACTTAAGAAGGTCAAGGAAAGAATCATTCAGCAGATCGCTGTGATGGATCTGAAGAAACAGCAGTCCGGATCCATTCTCTGTTTCGTCGGTGCGCCGGGTACCGGCAAGACCAGTATCGGACGCAGCATCGCAAAGGCTCTGGGACGTGAGTACGTCCGTGTCAGCCTCGGCGGTGTCCGTGATGAAGCTGATATCCGTGGACACAGAAGAACTTATATCGGCGCTATGCCGGGCCGTATCATGGATGGTATCCAGAAGTCCGGTGTTTCCAACCCGGTCATGGTTCTCGATGAGATTGATAAACTGTCCAGCTCTTATAACGGAGATCCGGCAAGTGCAATGCTGGAAGTTCTGGATCCGGAGCAGAACAGCACATTTACGGATCATTACATGAATGTTCCGTATGACCTGTCGGATGTCATGTTCATCTGCACGGCCAATACGCTCGATACGATTCCGGAACCGCTGCTCAACCGTATGGAAGTCATCCAGTTCCAGGGCTATACACCTACGGAGAAGTTCCAGATTGCAAAGCAGCATCTGATTCCGAAGGCTCTGAAGGGTGTGGGTCTTAAGGCCGACAATGTGGAAATCACAGACGAGGCACTGGAAAAGATTATCTCCGATTATACGCTTGAGGCCGGTGTCAGAGGACTGAAGAAGAGACTTGACACGATCTGCCGTGTGGCGGCAGTGCGTCAGGTACGGAATCACAAGGAAAAGGTGGTTGTAACACCTGACAACCTGAGAGATTTTCTGGATATGCAGCCGCTTCATCACAATCATGTGAAGAAGGTGGCGAAACCGGGCATCATCACAGGACTTGCGTGGACGCAGGTCGGCGGAACGATTCTGTATATCGAGACGCTGTTCACCAAGGGCACAGGCAAGGTGATTGTTACCGGACAACTCGGAGATGTCATGAAGGAGTCCGCGCAGATCGCGGTGAGCCTTGTAAAGAGCATGTTCCCGGATAAGGCGAAGATGTTTGAGGAAAATGATCTTCACATTCATGTACCGGACGGATCTACCCCGAAGGACGGCCCGTCTGCAGGTATCACACTGACAACGGCTCTGGCTTCTCTGGTGACAGGGACTCCTGTAACTCCTGAAGTGGCCATGACCGGTGAAGTATCTCTGCAGGGCGGTGTCAACCCGATCGGCGGACTGCCTGAAAAGCTGATGGCCGCTCAGAGAGCAGGCGTTAAGACTGTCTTCATTCCGAAGGAAAATGAGGATGACCTTCGCGATGTGGCGCAGGAAGTAAAGGATAATCTCGAGATTATTCCGGTGGAGCATGTCGAGGATGTTCTGAAGCGGACAGGAATTATGCCGGCATAACATGGCAGTTACTGCTTAGATATAGCTCAAGGTACGGGACTCAATCATGGTCTGTTGCTCCGGGACGCTTCCGCTCGCTCGTTCTCGCAGCAGTTCTAAATTCATGCGGCGCCTAACGGCTTGCATTCATTAAGAACTGGCGTCACTCGGACGCCCGGAACAATCAGATCATGATTTGAGCCCCTGTATACCAGGCGTGAACGGTAACACGTGGCAGGAAAAGCGAAATTTTGTTATAGTAGACGGCAGAGTAAGCACTTTGCCGTCTTTTTTTATGACGCAAGCATAAGCTGCGGCTCAGCTGCGGATCAGGTCTGATGTGTTTCAGATCATAGGCGGCATGGAGTGCACAGCAGTATCAATAAGGAGGAAAGTTATGTCCTGTACAACAATTCTGGTCGGGAAGGATGCATCCTGGAACGGTTCGACAATGATTGCAAGAAATGATGACTCCGGCTCCGGAAAGTTTACACCGAAGAAGTTTGTCGTTGTAGAAAGTAAGGATCAGCCGAGAGAATATGAATCCGTGATCTCCCATGTGAAGATTACTCTTCCGGACAATCCGCAGCGCTATACGGCCATGCCGAATGCTCTGAAGGGAGAAGGCATCTGGGCTGCCTGCGGGGTCAATGAATCCGATGTCGCAATGACAGCGACCGAAACGATCACATCCAATCCGCGGGTTCTCGGAGCGGATCCGCTTGTGGAATACAAAAAGCCGTATGAGGATCCGAACCTTTACTTTGGAACAGACAGTGTGGATCCGTCTGCGGTTTCGGAAGAGGACAGAGAGGAAACTGTCGGAGGCATCGGAGAAGAGGATCTTGTTGCGATTACTCTTCCGTATATTCATACGGCCCGTGAGGGTGTGGAGAGACTTGGCGCTCTTCTTGAAAAGTATGGCACCTATGAGGAAAACGGCATCGCATTTTCCGATCCGGACGAAATCTGGTGGCTGGAAAGCATCGGAGGTCATCACTGGATTGCACGGCGTGTCGATGATGACTGCTTCGTCATGATGCCGAATCAGCTTGGAATTGATCAGTTCGATCTGACGGATGCGCTTGGAGAACAGGAAAATTATATGTGCTCCAGTGATCTTGGAGAATTCATCTATAATAACCATCTCGATGTGGATTTTCACGATGATCTGTTTGAAGAATCCGATCCGGGAGCGGATGAAGATGAGGCCTTTCTGGAAGATACGGATCCGGAGGAAAAGACAGACCGCGCCATCATCAATCCGCGTCTTGTCTTCGGAAGCCATGATGATGCGGATCACGTCTATAATACGCCGCGTGCCTGGTATATGCTTCGTACGCTCTGCCCGTCGGCGGGAGATTTTGACTCGGAGGATGCGGATTTTAAGCCGGAGGATGATGATCTGCCATGGCAGGCAATGCCGGACCGCAAGATTACGCCGGAAGATGTGAAATATGTGCTTTCTGCACATTTCCAGGGAACAAAATATGATCCGTATTTAAGCTACGGTGACAAGAGCGCCAGCGGAGCGTACCGTTCCATCGGCATCAACCGTAACGATTTTCTTGGTTTTGTGGAAATCAGAGACGACATGCCGAAGGGAGCGCAGAGCATTGAGTGGATCGCCTACGCAAGCAATGCCTTTAACGCGATGGCGCCGTTTTATACGGACGTGGACCGGACTCCGAAGTATCTGTCTAACACGACGGGGCGCGTGGATACGGGAAACTTCTACTGGAGTTCGAGACTTCTGGCGGCACTTTGTGATGCATCCTATGGAAAATGCCAGAATGTGATTGAGCGTTACAGTGACCGTGTCATGAGCGAATCACACAGGCTTTTAAATAAATACGACCCGCAGATCCGTGCCGAGGAGGATCCTGAACGGATAAAGGCACTTTGCGAAACCGCCAACGATGAAATTGCGGCAATGCTGCAGAGGGAGACGGACAAGGCCCTTTCCGAGGCGCTCTATTTCCGCAGCAATGACATGAAGAACAGCTACGCAAGATCTGATCACTAAAAATGTAACAGCGCGCTTTACTTGAGCGCGCTGTCTAATACCTTCTTCACTTCCTGATACATATCCTCATAGCTCATGCCGATATGAGCTTCAAAAGCTTTCTGTTCATTCACATAGAATGTGGGTGTGGCATAATAGTCATATGCATTGGCGATCTCCGGATGCTCATCCTCTTCAATCTTTTCAATTTCGATTTTGCCATATTCCGGATTTTCCTTTTTCAGGGCATCCAGAGCCTGAAATGCTTTCTGGCAGTAGCCGCAGTCGGTGAGATAGAACATTTTAACTTTTTTCATGATGAGATATCCTTTCTTTTATCTGTTGTGCACAGCGTCTATGGAAGACAGAACTGTGAACAAATCAGATGTTTCGTGCTAAAATAAACATAGTTTCTGAAAATGATATCACTGTGTGATTCTTTCATTATAAGATAAGAGAAAAACATTTTCTACGCTGTCCTCATTATTTTGAGGGGCACGCTTAACGGAGGCAGTATGAAGACAAAAGTATATATAGACGGACAGAGCGGCACAACAGGACTTCAGATCTATGACAGAATCGGGGCAAGAGACGATCTGGAACTTTTGCGGATTCCGGAAGAGAAGAGGCACGATACTACGGAACGCAGAAAGTATTTAAATGCGGCGGACATTGTCTTTCTCTGTCTCCCGGATGACGGCGCAAGAGAAGCCGTATCTCTGATCGATAACCCGGATGTGCGGGTGATTGACGCTTCGACGGCGCATCGCACGGCGGATGGATGGGTTTACGGTTTTCCGGAACTGTCTGATGAGCAGCGGGAGGCAATCCGAGCAGGCAAGAGAATTGCCAATCCGGGCTGCCACGCGACAGGAATTATCTCTTCGGCGGCGCCTCTGGTTCGGATGGGAATTTTACCGAAGGACTACCCGCTGACCGCATTTTCACTGACCGGATATTCCGGCGGCGGCAAGAAAATGATCGCCAATTATGAAAAAGAAGACAGACCTGCATGCCTTGACGCTCCCGGCATTTACGGTTTGAATCTGAAGCATAAGCATCTTCCTGAAATGAAGAAAATGATCGGACTGACGGAAGATCCGGTCTTCCTTCCTGTGGTAGACGATTATTATAAGGGAATGGCCGGAACGATTGAACTTCATAATAACCTGCTGAACGGTAAGCCTTCAGCCGAAGAGATTCGGGATCGGCTGGCGGAGTATTACGCGGGAGAGCACTTCGTGACGGTGCGGCCGTTTGAGGAAAAGCCGGGAACACTCTATGCGAATACACTTGCCGGCACGAACAGGCTGGAACTTGTGGTCTGCGGCAATGAGGAAAGCACCACAGTAACGGCACTCTTTGACAACCTCGGAAAGGGTGCATCCGGCGCGGCAGTTCAGAATATGAATATTATGCTTGGCCTTGACGAAGCGACGGGGCTGGAGTGAGACATCTAAAACATCAATTACTTGAAACAGGAAAAAACGTATGGAGAAACAGAAAGAAATAAAAGCACAGGAAGAATCCGGGCAGAAGACGGCGACAAAGGATATGACCTCGGGAAATATTCCGAAACAGCTGATGTCCTTTGCCATGCCGCTTATGATCGGCAATATCTTTCAGATGCTCTACAACACGGTGGATTCGATCGTGGTGGGAAATTTTGTCGGCACAAAGGCTCTGGCAGCCATCAGCGCAACGACGCTTCTGACGACGATGGCGATCTTTTTCTTCAACGGGTTTTCCGTGGGCGCCGGAGTGATCATCGGAAATTTCTTCGGAGCACATAAGGATAAGGATCTGCATGAGGCGGTGGAGACGACGACTGCCGTGACGCTCATACTGTGCGTCGCATTTACAATCTTCGGAATACTCCTGGTAGATCCGCTTTTAAATCTCATGGATACTCCGGCCGATGTCTATCAGGGAGCCGCGGATTACCTGCGCATTTATTTCGCGGGAGCTTCGGGACTTTTAATTTATAACATGGGCAGCGGAATCCTCCGGGCGGTGGGAGATTCCAAACGGCCGCTGTATTTCCTGATTCTGACAAGTATCCTCAATATCTTTCTCGATCTGCTTTTTGTGCCGGGATTTCATATGGGAATCGGTGGTGCGGCCTATGCAACAATCCTGTCTCAATTTATTTCGGCTGCGCTGGTGCTTCTTCTGCTGGTCAGAACGAAGGACGTCTATCGCCTATCGTTCAGAGAGCTGACAATCAATGGGTATCTTTTGAAGAAAATTCTCATCATTGGACTTCCGACCGGTGTGCAGTCTGCAATTACATCATTTTCCAATGTTCTTGTGCAGGGCTACATTAACCATTTCGGAGCGACGGTCATGGCAGGATGGGGCGGTTACAATAAAATCAACCAGTTTGTCATGCTTCCGATTTCAAGTATGGCAATGGCAGCAACCACTTTTGTCAGTCAGAACGTCGGTGCCGGAAACAGAAAGCGTGTGAACAGCGGAAGCAAATGGGCTATGGGGCTCGGACTCGTCATCACCTTCTGCATTGCAACAGCTCTCTACCAGCTGTCTCCGCAGACCATGCGGCTTTTCTCCGGTGATAAGAAGGTGATTGCATATGGTGTCATGTTTAACCATATGAATATCTATTTCCTGATGTTCAACTGTATCAACCATGTGCTCGCCGGAGCGCTGCGCGGCCGGGGGGATTCCATGGGACCGATGATCATCATGATTTCCGGGTTCGTTGTGGTGCGTCAGATTTATCTCTTCATTCTGACCCGTTATATTGTCAATGAACCGCGCTGGGTCGGCTTCGGCTATCCGGTCGGATGGATGTTCACCTGCGCCGTGGAGCTTACCTACTTCTTTATTCGGTGGAACAGAAAAAATGCGCCTCTGTCAAGGTGAATATGTCGCACTCAAGTTGTCATATCCGACGATAAAATATATCTCCCGGCCCTCAAAATCGTTTTGGATTCGGGTCCGGGAGTTTGACCGATTAGTCTTGAGGCGAAACTTTCAGAATGGTATACTTACGATGTAACAGATAACTGTCAACACACGAATTTTTGTGCGGATGAAACACATGTCAGAAAGGGATCGAATCGTGCTGAATTGGAAGAATTTTGATCAGCTCGCTTCCTATGAGGAGCTGAAAAAAGCAAAACCTGTAAATGTAAAAGAAGTGATGTCAGGTGAAAGCGGAGCAGAACGCGTCAGGAAGTACAGCATTCCGATGGCAGAGGGACTGACTTATAATTACGCGGCTAAGGCTGTCGATGATGATATCTTGAAGAAACTTGCTGATCTTGCAAAGGAAGCTCAGCTGACTGAGAAATATGAGGCTCTCTTAAACGGAGAGGTGATTAATACAGGCGAGAAGCGTCTGGTACTGCATCAGCTGCTTCGCGGCCAGCTGAAGAACCCGGTGATCGCAGATGGTGTCAACAAGCGTGAATTCTATGTAAAGCAGCAGGAAAGAATCGCTGAGTTTGCCAATAAGGTGCATAACGGCGAGATTACAAATGAGAACGGTGAAAAGTTCACAACCGTTGTACAGATCGGCATCGGCGGAAGTGATCTTGGCCCGAGAGCGATCTATATCGCGCTTGAAAACTGGGCAAGAGCAAACAACAAGCTGAAGATGGAAGCGAAGTTCATCAGCAACGTGGATCCGGACGACGCGGCAGCTGTTCTTAATTCCACAGATGTGGCACATGCGATCTTTATCCTCGTTTCCAAGTCAGGCACAACTCTTGAGACACTGACCAATGAAACATTCGTGAAGAATGCACTTGTAAAGGCAGGCCTCAATCCGGCAAAGCACATGATCGCGGTTACGTCCGAGACTTCGCCGCTTGCAAAGAATGCGGGATATCTTGACGCATTTTTCATGGACGACTATATCGGAGGCCGTTATTCCGCATCTTCCGCAGTCGGCGGTGCGGTACTTTCACTGGCATTCGGACCGGAAGTTTTCGCTGATTTCCTTGAAGGCGCTTCCGCAGAAGACAGGATGGCACTGGAAGAAGATCCGCTGAAGAATCCGGAGATGCTCGATGCTCTGATCGGTGTCTATGAAAGAAACTTCCTTGGCTACCAGATGACTGCAGTTCTGCCGTATTCACAGGCACTCAGCCGTTTTCCGGCGCATCTGCAGCAGCTTGACATGGAATCCAACGGAAAGTCTGTCAACCGTTTCGGTGAGCCGGTAGACTATCCGACAGGACCGATCCTCTTTGGCGAGCCGGGTACAAACGGACAGCATTCCTTCTATCAGCTGCTTCATCAGGGAACCACAATTGTGCCGCTTCAGTTCATCGGATTTAAGCACAATCAGATCGGTATGGATGATGTCATTCAGGGCAGCACAAGCCAGCAGAAGCTCTGCGCAAACGTGGCGGCACAGATTGTGGCGTTTGCATGCGGCAAGAAGGATGAAAACCTCAACAAGAACTTCGAAGGCGGACGTCCGTCCAGCATCATCATCGGAGATCAGGTCAATCCGAAGACCATCGGTGCGCTGCTTGCTCATTTTGAAAATAAGGTTATGTTCCAGGGCTTTATCTGGAACGTCAACAGCTTCGATCAGGAAGGTGTACAGCTCGGCAAGACTCTTGCAAAGCGTGTCCTGGCTCACGAGACAGATGGAGCACTTTCCGTATACAGCGATCTGCTGAATATCTGATATGAAGATCTGGATCACACGTCACGGACAGACAAACTTAAACAAACAGGGACTCATGCAGGGGAGAACCGATGAGCCCCTAAATGAAACGGGAAGAGAACAGGCCCGTGCAGCCCGTGCGAAAATCAGCGGCGTGCACTTCGATGCGGTCTACGCAAGTCCGCTGGATCGTGCGATTGAAACGGCGACCATTATCGGAGATGTGGATCGCAAAGATGTCATTATTGACAAACGGATCATCGAAGTGGATTTCGGAAAATACGAGCTGAAAAAGTATTCGGCACTGGGTCCTGCCATGACGCTTTACTGGCTCCTCCCAACCGTACTTCCGACGCCGAAGACCGTCGAGACAATCGATTCGATGAAGGAGCGGAGCCGTTCGTTCCTTACGGAACTTGAGCAGAAAGAGTATGACAACGTTCTGGTTGTCTGCCACGGCGGTATCATGCGCGCACTGTGCGGATATCTCCTGGAGAAGAAAAGCGGAGTCATGTGGTATCCGAAGCCGCATAACTGCGAAATCCGTGTATTTGAGGTCGGGAACGGAAGGCATCGGATGCTGAAAAAGATTCGATAAAAAGAAAGGTATCAGGCGAAAGTCTGATGCCTTTTTTCTGTCATGGACATGACAGCTGCTGCATATGAGGGATGGAGTGATAATATATCCTCCGAACGCGAATCCAAAACGATTTTGAGCGCCGGAGGATATATTTTCAGCCATCCCGACCGTTTTCACCATGATCTGAAAGATAAAATCATAGCAAAGGAGAGAAATCCCATGACATTAAGAGAACAGCTTGAAGCATACAAACCTTTCAATGAACAGGAGGAGCGGGACAGGGAGAACCTGCTGCGCTGGATGGACCTGGGTGAGGACCTTTATACAAGAGATACGACTTGGGGACACTGGACGGCAAGCGCCTGGGTGACGAACCGGGATCACACAAAGATCCTGATGGCTTATCACAATATTTACAAAAGCTGGTCCTGGCTTGGGGGACATGCAGACGGAGACCATGATCTTCTTCATGTCGCCATAAAAGAAGTAATGGAAGAAAGTTCCCTCAAAAAAGTCAGACCGCTGAGCGATTCCATCTTTTCTCTGGAAATACTGACCGTGGATGGCCATGTAAAAAAAGGAAAGTACGTCAGCAGCCATCTGCACTTAAATGTCACTTACCTGCTGGAAGCGGACGACAGAGAACCCATCGCAAACAAACCGGACGAAAATAAAGCCGTCGGATGGTTTGGCCTTAAGGAGGCGGTCGAGGCATCCAGCGAGGAATGGTTCCGCACGCATATTTACAGCAAACTCAATGCGAAACTGGAGCAATGGGCATGAAGACCAACTGATATAGCCGCATTAAAATAGCGTCAGAAAAATTCCCTATAAGTTTTCAGAGTTAGAGATGCCTTCTGTATACAGTATGATATAATAAGTAGAACTGAATTATGGCAGATGACAGAAAGGAAAACGCCATGGAAAAGTCAAAAGTATATTTTACTGATTTTAGAACACAGCTCGATGTTCCGCTGACGAAAAAACTTCAGAAGCTGATCAAAAAGGCGGGTATCGGACAGATTGATATGGACGGAAAGTTCGTCGCAATCAAGATGCATTTCGGGGAACTTGGAAATCTGGCATTTTTAAGACCGAATTATGCGAAGGCGGTTGCGGATATCGTCAAAGAACAGGGAGGAAAGCCGTTCCTTGTAGACTGTAATACCTTATATCCGGGAAGCCGTAAGAATGCACTGGATCATCTTACCTGTGCGGAGCTGAACGGATTTAATTCCGTGACTACAGGATGTCATGTGATTATCGGCGACGGACTTCGTGGAACGGATGAAGTGGAAGTGCCTGTAAGAAACGGCGAATACTGTAAGACGGCACTGATCGGAACTGCCGTGATGGATGCGGATGTCCTTATTTCCCTGACACATTTCAAAGGACATGAACAGGCCGGATTCGGAGGCGCAATTAAGAACATCGGTATGGGCTGCGGTTCACGTGCCGGAAAGATGCAGCAGCACAAGAGCGGTCATCCGCATGTCATCGAAGAGAAGTGTCGCGGATGTATGCGGTGCGCAAAGGAGTGCGGCTCAGACGCCATTTCCTATCCGGAAAGAGAAGTAAACGGCAAAAAAGTCAGAAGAGCCTACATCGATCCAGCCATCTGCAAAGGCTGCGGAAGATGTATCGGTGCCTGTGCATTTGACGCAATTGAAAATGACAATGATGATGCACCGCAGCTGCTTGGACGCAGAATGGCGGAATATACACAGGCAGTCTGTGACGGACGTCCGTGCTTCCATATTTCACTGATTCAGGATGTATCACCGAACTGCGACTGTCACGGTGAAAATGATGCGCCGATTCTTCCGGATATCGGAATGCTGGCTTCCTTTGATCCGGTGGCGCTTGATCAGGCATGTGTGGATCTGTGCGAAAAGGCAACTCCGATTCGGAATTCTCAGCTTGGAGACAATATGGCTGATCCGCATTTCCATGATTATCATGATGTCTGGCTCAACAGCAATCCGAACGTCGCCTGGAAGGAGACGCTGGAACATGCAGAGAAGATCGGACTCGGAACGAGACAGTATGAACTGATAACAATGAAGTAATAGTTACTGAAATTCATTGAGTGGCAGACAAACATATCTCCCGGACGCGAATCAAAAACGGTTTTGAACGCCGGGAGATATGTTTGTATGATGAATTTATATGCATGTGTAAGATGAAAAAAGGCACGCGGCCGGGATTACCCGGCTCTGCGTGCCTCTTTCATATTTCGGTTCCCTTCATAGAGAACCTTGAATTCGTGAAGTTTTCTGCGCTCCGACGGAGTCAGATCCGTCGGTACCTTGATTTCAATG
>CAYYEB010000023.1:0-17146 GCA_964470725.1 uncultured Lachnospiraceae bacterium
GCACCACCTTGCCAAGGTGGGGGTCGCGGGTTCGATCCCCGTCTCGCGCTCTTTTTTATTTTTATGATTCTGACAGGCATCGGAGTGTGAATCCGGTGCTTTTCTTTTGCAGAAATTCCGACCTGACGTTCATTATTGTTCAGTCTGACGATTGTCTCTTGAAAAAACGATCCCTTTTCGCTAAGTTTTTCCGTTCAAAAAGAACCTTGCGCTATGATAGAATACAAATAATTGCAGTTAACGGCCAATTTATGCCATGGGGAGAAGCAGTACATGAATCTTTACGACCCGGGAAAAAAGAACAGGTCATTGAACAAAAAGGTCCTGACAATCACAGTCATTGCAGCGGCTGCTGCGATCATGATGCCGGTGGGTGCGTTTGCATCTGAGGGAGCACTTCAGCCGACTGAGGACTATTCTTATTATGCTGAACCATCCGTGGATTCAGACGGGTATCTGCATCTTACGGACAATCAGACGATTACGGATATATCAGTCACAAAGCTGAAAATGAAAAATTTCGAGTTTTCCATTCCGGGTGTCTGGGCAGGAAATGTAGTGATCCGCACTTTGTATATGAATCAGACGAAAAGTTCCAACCTGTACAAAACACAGATTGTTGACTCCTATGTCATACGTTTCTATGAGAAAGAAACCTGGGAAAAGTATCAGTCTGATGACTTCAGAAAAAAGAAAAATGCATCATCAATGGGAGAAATTGCAGAAATTCGTCTGATGAACAGCTCCGAAAACGATACTTCCCGTTGGAAGAACGATCCGATGTATATTTACTTTGGTACGATTACGGGCGAAAAGAGCGGATATGACGCATTCCTGTATCGACCTAAGGCATCGGACGGTTTGATCGATACGGATTATGCATCAAGATACGGATACCTTTCCGATATTAATTATCAGGGGTGCCTCATCAGTTCCTTCTCATGCAGCAGTGATTTCGCATTGAAATATCCGAATGCTTACATAAAGAATCATTACATCACGGATTTTAATAAGAATGAGGAGGGAATGAAGAAGGGAAGTACAATTCCTGACAACTACACGCCGAAGACATTGACGGATGAAAAAAATTCTTCTGATGAGGCTCCGGAAAAACTGAATACAGTATCAGAGAATGTTTCGGCAAATGCATATTCCTGGGGGACGTTTACATCGCCGTGGAAATTTTCCGATCGCGGAAGTGCATACTACCAGAGCCTTATGTCTTCGATTTCACAGATTTCGGCGATACCGACAGTTACTGTGACACCAACGCTGACACAGACACCGACACCATCTGCGGCACCGACGGTGACAGAGGCTCCGACAGCAACACCGCGGCCGACGACGGAGCCGGAAGCAGAGGAAACTCCGGAGACAACATCAATACCGGCTCCGACGGAAACACCGACACCAGAGGTGACTTCGGTGCCGACAAATCCGGAACCGGAAGAGGATGAGGAATGAAACTGAAAGAAAAGATCAGACAACATAAAAAGGTATCAATCCTGGTTCTGGTACTTGCAGTCGCGGCGATAGCATGTATCGTCTGGCGTGTAAGAGACGGTCAGGTGACAAATAGCAAAAGCCATACCCAGAAAGAAGTGCAGATTGCAGGATTCCGAAAGCTCAAAGCAACGTATGAAGGAACTGTGTACGAGGGCGACCGGTTTGATTCTTCCAAAGTGAAGGTGGAAGCAGTCGGTGATGGGGAGAAGACAGAAGAAATTACCACGTTTGACTGGGACGGCGATGAGAATATCGGAGGTAAAACTTCCTATACAATATATACGTCATATGGTCAGACGACGCTTACCGTGAATCCGATTCTGATCCGTTCCTGCGTGGCCGCAGATGGGAATTATTATGCCGGCTCTGATTTCAGCGGAACGATTAATCTCACATATGCCGATGGAAATGTAAAGGGAATAAAATCTTCGGATGTGGAATTTCCGAAGGGGAGCATGCTTCAAAATGGAGAAAATAAAATTCCGTTTACTTACCAGGGATGCAGTCATACGCTGTATGTGAATGCAACCTCAGGAAACAGAATCGCAAGTGCAAGAACGCAGTATAAGGATGAAATAGAGGGATCTTCCTATAATAATGTTACAGATAAATTGTTCATGACGGTTACCAAAAAACAGACAACTGACGGGAAAACATACTATCTGACCCACATGATTCTTTCTGACCCGTCACAGCTGAAAATCGGAACGGCCAACAATATGATCGGAAGTTACACGGAAATGTCTCAGGAAGCTTCTTCCACGGGATGGATTCTTGGAATGACGGCCGGCACATCTTCACAGAATTCCGCATTCGGTTATGGGAAAACTACGGCCGGTTATACGACGGGGTGCGTGATACGTGGAGGAAAAACGGTAGTGAACGGTAATACGACCGGCAATGAAGTCTGTCTGACAAAGGGTGGAGCGCTGTTTTCTCCGCCGTCCGGTATCAGTGCAGATGAACTGATTGCCCAGGGTGTGACGGATACCGTGGAGACAGTGATGCCGCTTCTGATACAGAATGGTACGAAGTATGAAGAGGGAACCACATCTTATGATGAAAATCTTCCGGCCTGTGCAGTGGGAATGGTATCTCCCGGCGAATATTATTTTCTGACGTCTGATACGGCCGGAATCAGCTGCGCGGATATGCAGAGCATTCTGGCTGATGCAGGGTGCACATTTGCGAGAGCAGTTGCATCAGGGGCATCTGTGGGCCTGTATTATCGGACAACTCCTGTTTTGGAATCTACAGAGGCCGCACAGGATTTCATCTATCTGATCGGAGCGTAATCATGGAAGAAAACAGAAAGAAAAGAGATCAAGAGGAGCGCCGTAATCGGAGAAAAAGGGATCGGGAGAATGCTGCTGAGGATACTCTTGAAGCGCTGGAAGACGATCTGGAGCAGGAAACGGATGAAGAAGAGGAACCTGAAGCCGACAGATCCATGATAGCTGTGACAGTACTGGGGTTTGCAATTGCAGCTGTGGTGCTGATTATCGCTGTATTATTTATAAGCGGGGTACTGACGAGAAGAAGCCCCTCATCAAAAAACACCTCGAAAAGTCAGCCTGCTGCAGAAGCGGAATCTTCTCTTAAGACGGCAGATGGAAAGGTGAAAGTACCTGATATCACCGGAAAAACGGCGTCTGAGGCGCAAAGCATATTAAAAAAAGCACATCTCGGATTAAAGTTCGGAGGAGAGCAGGCATCCAATCAGGAAGAAGGACAGATTATATCCCAGAACCCGAAGTCGGGGGCCAGCGTGGATGAGTACAGTACGGTTGTGTATGTGCGCAGCAGCGGACCGGAGCAGGTGGATTTCCCTGATGAAACGGGGAATTATCTGACGGATGCCAAGGCGGAGCTGATGAATATGGGATTCGGGCATATTGAAGTGGAGCAGAAGCATTCGTCAAAAGCTCTTGGAACCGTGATCGCGACAACGCCTGCTGCAGATCGGAAGACAACGACGACGGAAAAGGTCGTTCTGACAGTCAGTATCGGAGAGAAAAGTAAGACGGCCTATACAGGAAATTATCTGGATCTGACGGCATCCAATGCTGCGGCGGAGGCTGCAAAGGATGGCATTATCTGTGATGTTACCTATGGAGAAAGTGATCTTGTTGACACGGGACATGTTATGAGTCAGGATATTGAACCCGGCTCACAGGTTGCGTCAGGAACTCTTCTGACGCTGACTGTCAATGAGAAGAAGCCGGATGACGGGGAGCTGGAAGGATCCACGGAGGAAGGCGAGGCAGACAGTACAAATGGAAATGAAAGTTCCGGGAAGAAAACGGGGACCTCTGACAGCGTAACATTAAATGGGCCTGCAAATTATGAAGGAGGCACCGCAACTTTCGTTTTGACTCAGGAAAAAGACGGCAAAGAGTATCAGATCGTGGAAAAAACGACGGACACGGCCAGCTTCCCGATGCAGATATCCTTAAAAAAAGTAATCGGAGTTTCGGAAGGAACTCTCTGGCTTTATGAGGGGGCCGGGAGTGACATGACAAGAAGGGCCAGCTGGAAGATATCTTAAGTTCATCGCACATAATGATGATGTTAGGAGCAAAAGCTTTTTTGCCCAATGATTTGGAGAAAATAAAATGGAAATTGATAAAGTATATTTGACAAACACGCTGCAGGAAATGAATGCGGCAGAAGATCCGGCGGAGTATTTGATGCAAAGGCTCAGGGAATACGGTTTTACAACGGACAGGTATGCAAACGGAACCGTGTTTGCCTATCTTCTCGGAGATATGCCGGGCAAGGAGGGGTCACTGTTTCATGCATCTTATGATGGAACACATCGTCCGGCAGCAGCGGAGATTCTGACAGCCATGAGGAAGATCACCCTTCCGACATCGTATCAGAGCATCATTCATCATCCGGACATTGAAGTGGTCTTTTCACCGACGTCGGAAATTGATGCAGCCCCTGAGTTTCAAAAGATTTTTTCACAAAATGCGTACCTTTTTGAGGAGGACGATCCTTCGGGGGTAACGGAATGCGGCTTGGATCCTGTTGTAACGGATCGGTTCCGGACGGTCAGTGAAGGACTTGGCAATCATTATCAGGATCAGAAGCGTGAAGCCTCAGGTATGCAGAAGTGCTATGCGGATCATGATGTGCGCACGGTTGCTGTGTCCTATGGAGCAGATGAAGAGGATTATGCAAGGTCTTCTGAGATGATTCTGTTTCTTGCAGTTGCGTATCATGAATAAATGAGAGCTTTGCTTTTTTGAATGTATGTGTGATGCCCTGTGAACAGTAACAGATAAGATAAGTAACACAACTACAGTATTTGACGAATAACTGAGACTATGTTAGTCTAACATTTGATAAGAGATCCTAACAAATGTTTGGATTGACAAACGTACGTACGAGCAGATATATTCCAAAATAAAGTCTTTGGTATATCACTGAAGCAGAAGGCCGGATGGGTGTCCGACTGCCTTCAGCGACATCGAAGATAATTAGTTTTGAAGCAACTATCTGCGGGCAGTATTTTTAGAACCTGGAATACATTTGCCGAATCGTTACTAATTATCGAATCTTACAATATCATTTCTGTTGAGGAGGTAGTTACTATGAAATGGGGTAAATTTTGGCTTTTTGTTGGCGGTACGCTTTTCGGATCTTATGGAATTAAGATTCTTTCCAGCAAGACAATGAAGGCCGGCTACACACATACAACGGCTGCAGTTCTTCGCATGAAGGATCAGGTTGTGAAGGATTTCACAACTCTGAAGGAAAATTGCGGTGATATTGCTGCTGATGCAAAGGATATCAACGAAGAAAAAGAAAGGGCTGAAGAAGCAAAGATGATCCAGGATGCAAAGGATCTTCTTGCTGCTAAGGGTGAAAAGGCGGAAGCCTGATCCGTTTGACACATGTGTACGAAAAAACAGATGGACCTTTGGCCCATCTGTTTTCTGTTACAGACCGAATGATTTTGGATAAGGTGATACTATGAAATGTAAAATTCTGCATGAATCGAAGTCACGCCTGAGAGTCCATATGATTCAGTATCGTATGACATATGATCAGGCGGATAAACTGGAATATTTTCTGAAGGATCTTGATGGGGTCAAAAAAGCCGAGGTAAATGACCGGACAATGGATGCGGTCATTTTCTTTACGAAAGGCAGAGACAATATTGTCAAAGCTCTTTCGGAGTTTGATTATGAAACAACGGAAGTTGCAGTTCCGGATCATACGGGAAGAGCGCTTTCCCGTGAATATGAAGATAAGATGTTCTTCCTAATTGCAAGAAGATGCATCACGCGCTTTGTGCTTCCGGCCCCTCTTTCTATGGTGTGTACGGTATTCCATGCCGTGAAGTTTATCGTGAAGGGTCTTAAGAGCCTCTTCCACGGCAAACTCGAGGTATCTGTCCTCGATGCAACTTCCATTACGGCGGCCATGGCAATGGGAGACTTCACTACGGCCGGATCGGTTATGTTCCTGCTTGATATCGGAGATCTGCTTGAGGAATGGACACATAAGAAGTCTGTCGATGACCTTGCACAGAGAATGTATCTGAATGTCGACAAGGTCTGGATGAAGACAGGAGATACGGAAGTTCTTGTACCGGTGAACAAGGTTCAGCCGGGTGACCGTATTCTTGTTCGTACCGGTAATGTGATTCCGCTCGATGGCATTGTGGAAGGCGGCGAAGCTTCTGTCAACCAGGCATCCATGACCGGTGAGTCAATGCCTGTTTTCAAGCAGAAAGGCGCTGCAGCCTATGCAGGTACCGTTGTGGAAGACGGTGAGTGCGAAATTCGTGTAACGAAGGCTCTCGGCAGCGGCCGTTACGATCGGATCGTCGGAATGATTGAGGAATCCGAGAAACTGAAATCCTCTACGGAAAGCCGGGCATATCATCTGGCGGATAAACTGGTACCGTGGAGCCTTGGAGGAACCGCACTTCTGTATTTGCTGACGAGAAATGTGACAAAGGCTATGTCGATTCTTATGGTCGACTTCTCCTGTGCTTTGAAGATGGCCATGCCGATTTCCGTCATGAGCGCTATGCGTGAAAGCGGAGATCACCACATTGACGTCAAGGGCGGAAAGTTCCTTGAAGCCGTATCGGATGCTAAGACAATTGTGTTCGATAAGACCGGTACTCTGACACATGCGCAGCCCCATGTGGCAAAGATCGTAACATTTGACGGAGAGGATGAGACGGAAATGCTTCGCCTGGCAGCGTGCCTCGAAGAGCATTTTCCACACTCCATTGCCAATGCCGTTGTCAATGAGGCAAAGGAACGCCATATCAGCCATGCGGAAAAGCATGCAAAGGTGGAATATGTAGTTGCTCACGGCATTGCAAGTTCCATTGACGGGAAGAGAGTCTGCATCGGCTCCCATCACTTCCTGTTTGATGACGAGAAGGCAGTGATTCCGGAGGGTGAGCAGGAGAAATTTGATTCCATTTCGGATGAATACTCGGAGCTCTTCATGGCAATCGGCGGCGTATTAAAAGCGGTCATCTGCATTGAGGATCCGATCCGTGAGGAGGTTCCGGAGGTGATTCGGGAACTTCACGAGGCCGGAATTGACAAGGTAGTCATGATGACCGGAGACAGTAAGAAGACGGCCGCGGCAATTGCGAAGAAAGCGGGAGTCGATGAGTATTTCGGCGAAGTCCTTCCGGAGGATAAGGCCGCGTTTATTAAGTCCGAGCATGAAAAGGGTCGCAAGGTCATCATGATTGGTGACGGTATTAATGATTCGCCGGCACTTTCCGAAGCGGATGCCGGAGTTGCCATTGCAAGCGGTGCTGCGATTGCGAGAGAGGTCGCGGATATTACCGTATCGGCGAATGACCTTCATGAAATTGTGGTACTGAAACAGATTTCCGATGCTTTGATGAAGAGAATCAATAATAATTATCACGCAATCATGGGATTTAACTCAGCACTTATTGCGCTTGGTATATTCGGCATTCTTCCGCCGGCGACAGCGGCATTGCTGCACAACACATCGACAATCTTTTTCGGGCTGCACAGCATGACAAATCTTCTGCCGGATAATCAGGCAGCGGATGAGTGATTCTTTAAATATTTCTGCATGCAAACCTTCAAATCCATGTTATACTGAAAGAGTCTTTAGTCCTGCACAGAGTCAAAGCGCCTGTGCAGGGCACAATCAATTCTTTTATGAGGGCGGAGCGAAGGTTCATTTCTCTCCGGGCGTATCTGACGGATACGCAGAAAGGAAGGAGCATGTTAGAAAAGTGTTTTAAGCTCAAAGAGCACAACACTACGGTGCGGCAGGAAGTTCTTGCCGGACTCACAACATTTCTGACGATGGCCTATATCCTGGCGGTCAACCCGAACATTCTCGGGACTGTCATGGATAAGAGTGGCGTCTTCGTTGCTACAGCGCTGGCATCGGCAATCGCTACTTTCATCATGGCTTTTCTTGCCAACTATCCGATAGCACTTTCGGCAGGTCTGGGCCTGAACGCATACTTTGCTTTTACCGTATGCCAGGGAGAACTTGGCGGTGCAAAGAATGCGTTTACGATTGCGCTGACGGCCGTATTTGTGGAAGGTGTGATCTTTATCATCCTGTCCGCTTTTAAGGCAAGAGAGCAGATCATCAACGGAATTCCGGCAAACCTGAAGAACGGCATTTCCGCCGGCATCGGCCTGTTTGTCGCATTCATCGGTCTGCAGAATGCAAATATCGTTGTTTCGGATAAGTCCACAAAGGTCGCTCTTGGGGATTTCGGAACTCCGCAGGTGGCCCTTGCTCTGATAGGATTTCTCATTATCCTGATATTGGTTCATTACAATGTCCCGGGATCCGTTCTTATCGGCATTCTTGCCACATGGTTTATGGGAATGATTGCAGAAAAGATCGGCTGGTATGTTCCGGACCCGAAAAAAGAGATCTACAGTGTATTCCCGGATTTTTCTCAGGGACTTCGGCTGAGCGGTATAAAGAATACGGCCTTTAAGTTTGATTTTGCGTGGGCCGGATCTCATCTGATTCAGTTTATTGCCATCACATTTTCATTCCTGTATGTTGACCTCTTTGATACGGTCGGGACGGTTGTCGCCGTGGCCGACAAGGCAGGCCTTCTTGATAAGGACGGCAAGATGCCGCGTGTCGGAAGAGTTCTGATGAGTGATGCAATCGGTACAGTCGCGGGTTCCTGCCTCGGTACTTCCACAATTACATCTTTCGTGGAATCTTCTGCAGGCGTTGCGGCAGGCGGACGCACGGGCCTGACAGCATTTACGACAGCTGTCATGTTCGTCCTGTCTCTTCTGCTTTCTCCGATTTTCCTGGCAATTCCGGGATTTGCAACAGCGCCGGCTCTTCTGTATGTCGGTATGCTGATGATCTCATCCGCCAAGAAGATCGACTTTAACGCGGATGTTGCAGATGTCGCCGGTGCATACATGGCTATGCTGATGATGCCTCTGGCATACTCCATCGCTACAGGAATTATGTTCGCGATCCTTACATGGGTTATTGTCAAGGTATTCGAAGGCAAGGCAAAGGACGTGTCTCCGGTTATGTGGGTGATCTTCGTACTGTTTGCGCTGCGAATAGTGACGCTGGTGACGCACTTCCAGTAAAACTTCATACACCGCTTATGTGAATCGGAAAATGTATATTCCCCGACATTCAAAGCATTTTCTGCTTTGAGTGTCGGGATTTTTTTGAATGTAGGGTTGTGGCGGGTGAACAGGAAAGATTTGAATTAAGAGACTGTTTTTTATATGCGAGCCTTGACAAATAATACCCTTTAGGGGTATTATACCGGTTAGAGGCAACGAACAGGGTTCCAGGGACCTGCGGCCTGTGAAAAGCAATAAAATCTTAGGGAGGCGGATATAATGTATAAAACGACAGTCAAGGTGAATGGTATGATGTGCGGTATGTGCGAGGCACATGTAGCTGACGCAATCCGGAATCAGTTTCCGAAGGCGAAGAGTGTAAAGGCTTCCCACGTGAAGAATATTGCATCCTTTGTGACAGAGGATAAGGTGGATGGAGATCTCATCAAGAAGACAATTGAGGATACCGGCTATCATTATAAAGGATATGAAACAGAAGAGATTGAAAAGAAAAAGGGAGGTCTTTTCGGGGGACTTTTTAAGAAAAAATAAAAACCGAGCAGTTTTGTCGGACTTTGAATTGACAAAAGTCTTTCTGTTTCGTATGATAGGGATGGTTAAGGGAGCTTAATCAATAAGACGAAGGGAGACAAAAAGATGATTGCTACTATAGTGATTGCCGCACTGATTGCAGTAGGAGTGGTAGGAGCATTTAAATATACAAGAAAACACGGAACCTGTGAGGCCTGCGGCGTGAATACGGGCAAGGGTTCATGCGGAAGCTGCGCAATGCATCCCTATGAACTGGAGCAGGAGCGTGAATATATGAAAGCATGGGAAAAGAAATTCCCGGATCAGGTGAAGAAATAAGTTTTAAGCTTTACTGTTCAGGCGTGTTCCGGGGACGGACCTCAATCGGGCAGTGATCTGAGCTCCTGTACACAGCAGGTATGGACGGTAACTTTTGAACAGTTTATAGAATCTTTAGAAACGGTGTTGACAAAGAATGTCGACACCGTTAAACTTAGTGTCGAGGTTAGATATAGCTAATTAAATTTAGAGCAACCTAATTAAATTTAGAGAAATTTAATTCAATGTAGACTTAACTAATTGAATATAGAGGTATTTAATTAAGACTCTGAATTCAGAATCGGCAATCAATCTGATCATCAGAAACAAACAGTCTCAGGATGTTATGAACCTGAATTGCTTCACGATTTCCTTCCGGACTGTTCATAGGAGGAAAGAAATGCTGCCTTTAACGTTTGCAAAAGAGGGAGAAGAGATCATCGTTGTGAAGGTCGGTGGAAATGACGCTGCCAAACAGCACCTTGCGGATCTGGGATTCGTAGAGGGGGCAGTAATTACAGTCATCGCTTCAAATAACGGCAATCTGATCGTGAACCTGAAGGGAACAAAGCTTGCCATTACAAAGGAAATGGCACAGAAGGTTATGGTGCGCAACGCCTGATCGGACCGACATAATCATCCGGACGCTAGAAGGAAAGGAGTTTATTGATGAAGACGCTGAGAGATATTCCGGTAGGAGCTACATCCAAAGTTGTGAAGATCCATGGAACGGGAAAGGTAAAAAGAAGAATCATGGACATGGGGATCACAAAGGGCACAGAGATCTATGTCCGTAAGGTAGCACCGCTCGGAGATCCGGTAGAGGTCACTGTCAGAGGATATGAGCTCTCCGTAAGAAAAGCCGATGCCGATATTCTGGAGATGGAATAAACAGTTTTGATGAAACGTGCTGCTGCTAAGACATCAGCATTTTCATATAAATGGCTGCCTCGTTCAAGACATCAAAGATGCCCGAGAATGACTGAACAGCCGCCAAATCTTTAAAATGCGGAGAGATCCGCGGTAACATGATTTAATGAGGAGGAAGCCTTATGGCAATCAAAATTGCACTGGCAGGAAACCCGAACTGTGGAAAGACAACACTGTTCAATGACCTGACCGGAAGCACCCAGTACGTTGGTAACTGGCCGGGCGTTACAGTTGAGAAGAAGGAAGGAAAACTCAAGGGACATAAAGATGTCATCATTGAAGACCTTCCGGGTATCTATTCTTTGTCTCCATATTCTATGGAGGAAGTGGTTTCCAGAAACTATCTGGTAGATGAAAAGCCGGATGCGATTCTGAACATTATCGATGGTACAAACATTGAGCGTAACCTGTATCTGACAACGCAGCTCCTTGAGATCGGTATCCCGACTCTGATCGCTGTCAACATGATGGACCTGGTTCGTAAGAACGGTGACAAGATTGATCTGAAGAAGCTTTCGGAAGAACTCGGTGCTCCGGTGGTGGAGATGAGTGCTTTGAAGAGCGAGGGATCTTTGGATGCGGCAGAAGCAACATTGAAGCTTGCTCAGAAGTCCAAGGTCAGAGACATGTCCAAGCCGGTTGTTTACACCGGAAAGCTTGCAGATACTCTGAACGAGATCAAAACTCTTCTCAAGGGTAAGGTTGATGACCGTAATCTGACATGGTTCGCTGTCAAAGTGTTTGAAAATGATGAGAAGGCCCTGGAGAAGGTCAATATTTCAGATGTGAAGTCCAAGATTGACAGTCTCCGCAAGGACGCCGAAACAGCAGCAGATGATGATGCTGAATCTATCATCACAGATGCAAGATACGAATTCATTGCAAAGGTTGTATCCAAATCTGTTGTAAAGGCAAGAAAGCAGGGAGAACTTACAACATCTGATAAAATCGATAAAGTCGTTACAAACAGATGGCTGGCTATCCCCATTTTCTTTGTACTGATGTGGATTATCTATGATTTTGCCGTTGGTTCTCATCCATGGTCCATCGGTTCTGTCGGTACGGATTGGGTCAATGATACACTGTTCGGCGACTGGATTACAAACGGTGCAACAGCCGGCCTTGAAGCAGCTCATGTAGCTCCATGGCTCGAAGGCCTGATCGTTGATGGTATCATCAATGGTGTCGGTACCGTCCTTGGATTCATTCCGCAGATGGCTGTTTTGTTCCTGGGTGTCTCCATTCTGGAAGATTCCGGATACATGGCACGTATCGCATTCATCATGGACCGTATCTTCCGTAGATTCGGCCTTTCCGGAAAGTCCTTCATCCCGATGCTGGTTGGTACAGGATGCGGTGTTCCGGCTATCATGGCTACAAGAACAATCGAAGATGATCGTGACCGTAAGATGACAATTATGCTTGCAACCTATCTGCCTTGCGGCGCTAAGATGGAAATCGTCGGAATCATGTGCTCTACATTCTTCCCGGGCAACTCCATTCTTCCTACATCGATGTATTTCATCGGTCTGGCAATCATCGTTGTTGCAGGTATTTCTCTGAAGAAGGTTGGCTACTTTGCAGGAGATCCGGCTCCATTCGTTATGGAACTTCCGGCATACCATGTTCCGTCTGTCAAGGGTGTTTTGATTCACGTTTGGGAACGTTTGAAGGCATATGCAATCAAGGCCGGAACAATTATCTTCCTGGTCTGCTGCATCCTTTGGTTCCTGATGCACTTCGGACCTGCCGGATATCTCGGTCCTGACGGTGAAGTTGTGGCTCATTCCTTCTTGAGATACTTTGGCGAAGCTGTTGCCGTTATCTTCCGTCCTCTTGGATGGGGCAATTGGCAGGGCGCCGTTGCTGCTGTTTCCGCAGAACTTGCAAAGGAGCAGGCTCCGGCTACACTGTCCATGTTGGCTAAGGCAACTTACGGCACAGGACTTAAGGACGCTGCAGCTATTTCCGATATGTTCAACGGTAACAAGATTGCAGGACTTTCCTTTATGCTGTTCAATGTCTTTGATGCACCGTGCATGGTCGCTATCGCGACATCCTTCCGTGAATTCAACTCCAATAAGTGGGGCTGGATGACATTCGGATTCCAGATGGCAGTCGGCTATTGCCTGTCACTGTGCGTATACCAGATCGGTATGCTTGCAACACAGGGTGTCTTCACATTCGGTACAGTTGTTGCATTTGCAATCATCGCATTCGTGGCTTGGGCTCTGTTCCGTCCGGCACCAAAGAAAAAGGTTGCAGGTCAGGCAGCTCTGAACTGATTGAGGAATAACAAATCATTTCTGAATAATATAGAAGAGAGTCATGGGAGATGATCCCGTGGCTCTTTTTTTACATTTCAGCCTGCCCGAAAAGGGGGAAATCTATGCAGAACGTTAGCGAGACACAAAAAGGTCGTTTTTACTGTATGACTTGGATGCTTGGAGATCTCGCGCAGTATCTGAAAGTCAGATGCGGCCATAGGAAAAACCTATAAAAAATGATAATTTTCGAATATTGGACAAAATACTTCCTGTGATGTACTATAACATCATCAACAAAACCTACTGAGAAAGTAGAGAAAAGAAACCCAAGGGCAGGCTTTCGCAAGATCAAAGCAAGGAGGACAACACAATGGCAAAGATCACAGAAGAATTTGAAAAATCATGGCATTTTGAAACAAAGCAGGGACATGTAGGACAGGAAGAACCGGATCCGGCCACGGATGCCAGAGCCGTACCGATTTACCAGACTTCTTCTTATGTATTCCACAACAGCGATCATGGTGAAGCAAGATTTGCATTAAAAGATGCCGGCAATATTTATGGCCGTCTGACAAACCCGACAGAGGACGTATTCGAAAAGAGAATTGCAGCTCTTGAAGGCGGTGTTGCAGGACTTGCAGTAGGATCTGGCGCAGCAGCAGTAACATATGCTTTTAAGGCTGTCGCGCATGCAGGCGATCACATCGTATCCGCCAAAAATATTTATGGCGGCACATACAACTATCTGGCTCATACATTCCCGGATTATGGCGTAAAGACTACTTTCGTAGATCCTTACAATTATGACGAAATTGAAAATGCCATCCAGGATAACACAAAGGCACTGTATGCAGAAACTCTTGGAAACCCGAACGGCGAAGTTCTTGATCTTGACAAGTGGGCCGAGATCGCTCATAAGCATGGACTTCCGCTGATTATTGATAATACATTTGCTACACCTTATCTGCTTCGCCCGATTGAACATGGCGCAGACATCGTAGTACATTCCGCAACAAAGTTCATCGGCGGACATGGAACCACAATCGGTGGTGTCCTCGTTGATGGCGGAACATTTGACTGGGCTGCTTCTGACAAATGGCCGTGGCTGAAAGATCCGAATCCGTCCTATCATGGACTGAGCTTTGCAAAGGATACAGCTCCGGCAGTCATTGCAACTTACATTCGCGCAATCCTTCTGCGTGATGAAGGTGCTACACTTTCTCCTTTCAATGCGTGGATTCTCCTTCAGGGAACAGAAACTCTTTCACTGCGTGTAGAACGCCATGTGGAAAATGCACTGAAGGTTGTGGATTATCTGGAGAAGAATCCGCATGTTGTAAGTGTCAGCCATCCGGCAGCTTCCAAGGATCCGGAACAGCAGAGACTGTATAAGAAGTATTATCCGAACGGTGGCGGCTCCATCTTCACATTTGATATTGATGGAGATGAGAGAACAGCGAAGGACTTCATTGACAATCTGCAGCTTTTCTCACTGCTTGCAAATGTAGCTGATGTGAAGTCCCTGGCAATTCATCCGGCATCCACAACACACTCCGAATGCAACGAGCAGGAGCTTCTGGATCAGGGAATCCGCCCGAACACAGTTCGTCTTTCCATCGGCATCGAGCATATCGACGATATTATTGCTGACCTGGATCAGGCTTTCAAAAAGACATTTCATGACTAATTCTTGCCCATATGTTTCTTTTCAAAAAGGACCCGCTCATATGCGGGTCCTTTTTCATTTTCTCTGCTGCATTTTTTATGAAAAGCGAGATTAAACGCTTTAATTTTTTACATCGATTTAACAAACACCCACTTTTGTTAATTCCCTGCATCATTTATAATAAGATATTGTAAAGTTCTATGCAGAAACCGCGCTCCGCAAAAATGATTGCGATTTATGGCAGTAAATGGCGGAATAAAGGTGTATGAAGCAGGAACTGTAACAGATTCCTTTATTACAGCTCCTAAGGAAAGGAGACAGAACTTTGTCAATATTTAACTTCATCCAGCTTTTTGGAGGACTGGCATTTTTTCTGTACGGAATGAATGTGCTTTCGAGCTCCCTTGAAAAAATGGCCGGTGGCAAGCTGGAAAAGCTTTTGAAGAAGGTGACGGATAACCCGTTTAAGGGACTCCTCGTAGGTGCGATTATCACCATTGCGATTCAGTCATCTTCCGCTATGACGGTTATGCTTGTCGGTTTTGTGAATTCCGGTATTATGGAACTTTCACAGACTGTGGGCGTCATCTTCGGTGCAGATATCGGAACGACACTGACGGCCTGGATTCTGTCATTGACAGGTATTCAGGGCGGCGACAGCAATATTCTACTTGGAATGCTGCAGCCAAAGAACTTCAGCATGGTTTTTGCATTTGTCGGTGCAGTCATGCTGATGTTCGGAAGAAAACAAAGAAGCAAGGACATTGGTACGATGCTTCTTGGCTTTGCTGTTCTGATGGAAGGCATGACGATGATGTCTGATTCCATGGCGCCTCTGGCAGATCTTCCGCAGTTCGAGCAGATGATGCAGAGCTTCAACAATCCGATTGTCGGCGTTCTGGTCGGCACGCTGATCACTGGTGTCATCCAGAGCTCGGCCGCTTCTATCGGTATTCTGCAGGGACTGTCCATGACGGGAAAGATCACAATGGGAATGGCAATACCGATCATTATGGGTGCCAATATCGGTACCTGTATGACGGCGATCCTGTCCTGCATCGGAGTCAACCGCAAGGCAAAGAGAGTGGCGGCCGTTCATGTTTCCATTAAGATCGTCGGCACAATTCTCTGGCTGGTATTTTTCTACGGGGCAAATATGATATGGAGCTTCAGCTTCCTCGATATTAAGGCAAACACATTTAATATCGCTATGTTCCATACAATTTTCAATGTGGTCAATACACTTGTTTTGTTCTGGTTCCAGAGTGCGTTTGTGAAGCTTGCCTATAAGATCTTCCCGGATTCTCCGGAGGACAAAGAGCTGTTCCTGGATGAAAGACTTATGGCCACTCCGTCCATTGCTCTGGCGGAAGTTCAGAATTCCATGAACAAGATGGTCAATAAGACAAAGAAGGGCCTGGACAGTGCAACTACAATGCTTCTGAACGGTTATGATCAGAGCACCTATGATTTTATTGCGAAAAATGAGAAGAAGATTGATGGGTATGAAGATCATATTGGTTCTTACCTGATGAAACTGACGACCACCCAGCATCTTTCTGAGGATGACAAGAGGACATCCACAAAGATTCTGCAGGGCATCGGAGAATTTGAGCGTCTGGCGGACCACGCATTTTATTTTGCAAAATCAAGTGCGGAACTGGCGGAAAAGAATCTTCAGTTTTCCGAAGAGGCACAGACGGAAGAAAGACGTGTCATGACGGCATGCCGTGAGATTTACAGCATGGCGGTCAGCTGCTTTTTGACAGGTGATGTGGCAACGGCCCGTAAGATCGAACCGCTTCAGAGTGTCATTTCCGTGATGTGCGAGACGTATAAGGAAAATCACGTTGAGCGGCTTGCAAACGGAGTATGTACGGCGGAACAGGGCTACATTTTTAATGATGTCATGTACAGCTGTGAGAGAGTCGGAGATCATTCGATGAACATTGCCGCCATCGTACTTCGTGTATCAAGTCTCAATCTTGATAACAGAAAATACATGCACGACATCAAACTTCACAAGACTCCGGAAAATGAGAGACTCTATGAAGAATACTATTCCAAATATATGAGCGCATAAGCCTGTTGCATGCGGCAGCATGATTGCAAGCTTGCTTGCATAATCATGCTGACATATGCAACGGCAACGTACATGAGGAAAAAGGCTGCACGAACGAAAGTGAGTGCGGTCTTTTTCCGAATGGACGTTAGCACGGCGGGAATCGCGAAGCGAGGGAGCCGTGCGGCAGGCTTATGCGCTCGGTGTCAGAGGGAAGCGGCAGCATGATTGCAAGCTTGCTTGCATAATCATGCTGACATATGCAACGGCA
>CAYYEB010000024.1:0-16879 GCA_964470725.1 uncultured Lachnospiraceae bacterium
ACCTGGATCATTCAGACTCCCCAGGCCTTTTCCTATTCCGTTATTCGCCGCGCCAATGAAATCATGCAAAAACGCGGAATGGAAGGTGTCACGGACGATGCCATGATTGTCGAAGCCTCCGGAGTTGCAAAAGTAAAGCTTGTCGAGGGCTCCTATGAAAACATCAAGGTTACAACTCCCGATGATTTGAAATTTTTCCGGAACTGACACAAAAATGATTGCAAATCATATCCGTTTCTGATACAATTATTTTTGCTGTTGGAAAAACAGAATTGGAGAGGTATCGAAGCGGTCATAACGAGGCGGTCTTGAAAACCGTTTGTCCTTCGGGGCGCATGGGTTCGAATCCCATCCTCTCCGCTTTCAAAAAAGGAAGCTCAAGGAAACTTGAACTTCCTTTTTTTGTTGAAATCATACCGCAAAAATGATTTGGCTTATCCATCTACAACAAGATCTGCAGCATGAAATTTATATTTTCACGAGAAAAGAACCACAAAACAATCCCGTAGCGATTGCTTTATGGTCCCCACTCATAACTATAAGTTCTTTCTTTTCAGTGCTTCTCCGGTTCCGGATAGTCCACACCGAACGTATCCACTGTCACTTCCCGCATGACCTGATCCTCAAGCGGCTTGTCGGAATAGTCGGTTTCCGTTGTGGCAATCTTATCGACAACATCCATGCCTTCCGTGATCTTTCCGAAAGCGGCATACTGTCCGTCCAGATGCGGTGCATCCTTATGCATGATGAAGAACTGGCTGCCTGCGGAATCCGGATCCATGGTACGGGCCATCGACAGAACGCCTGCCGTGTGCTTCAGCGGATTGTCAAATCCGTTTGCGGAAAATTCTCCGTCGATTTCGTATCCCGGGCCACCCATTCCTGTACCCGTCGGATCGCCGCCCTGCAGCATAAAACCTTCGATGACACGGTGGAAAATCGTTCCGTTATAAAAGCCCTTCTTAACCAGGCTGATAAAATTATTGACCGTGTTCGGAGCAATTTCCGGATACAGCTCCGCCTTCATAACACTGCCGTCCGCCATCTTAATCGTTACAACCGGATTTTTATTACTCATATTCATTCCTCTCTACATCTGCATAGTGTTTTTATATTGGATGATTATTCAATTCCTATATTTACAGGACCTCACTGCATGGCCTGAGGTCTCTTAGCCTTAAACAAGCACTGATATGACCTCATCAATCCATAGCCTTCTTAATCGCTGCCAGAAGATCATCAAACTCTTCAAACGCCTCAAGATCCGGATTGTCCGCCTTGATCTTATCCGTGCTGCGGAACAGGAAACCGGCCTTGCTTGCGCGGATCATGCCCAGATCATTATAGCTGTCGCCGCTTGCGATCGTATCAAAGCCGATCGACTGAAGCGCCTTGACCGTATTCAGCTTGGAATCCGGAATTCTCATCTTAAAGCCCGTGATTTCTCCATCCGGCGCCACCTCAAGGGTATTGCAGAAGATCGTCGGCATTCCGAGTTTTTCCATCAGAGGCTTCGCAAACTGCGTAAACGTATCACTGATGATGATGACCTGAGAAAACGATCTGAGTTCATCCAAAAACTTCTTTGCGCCCGGAAGCGGATCGATCGTCGCAATCGTCTCCTGAATTTCCTTAAGTCCCAGATGATGTTCCTTCAGGATTCCGAGTCTCCATTTCATCAATTTATCATAATCCGGTTCGTCACGTGTTGTACGCTTCAGTTCCGGGATTCCGCTGGCCTTGGCAAATGCAATCCAGATTTCGGGAACCAGCACGCCTTCCAGATCAAGACAGGTGATATACATAGTGAGTTACCTCTTCCTTTCTCTAACCATTTCTATTGTAACAAGGCTCATGCACTCTTTCCTTGCAGTGCACATACGTCAACTATTATAGCCACGTATCAGTATCTAAACAATCCTATTCGTACATAGCGATTTTGCAAATGCTCGAGGAATCAGAATATTCCGCTGCAGACTATAGGAGCGCGTACGAAACCTCACAAAAATCGTGCCGGTCCGAGATCCACAAACGCTTCCATCGTGGTCGAGGGCCGCGCATATGATTCGCAGTGAGGTGAGTTAAGCGGACGTGTCGCAGCGGAATATTCTGATTCCGAGTTTCACAACCCTACTTTTTCGTATATACCAGGTGTTCCGCCACCTCGCACACCCCTCTTCCGTCCGTCGTTTCCCGGATCAGATTTCTGATTCGCTCCTCCTCATCTTCCGGAAGCAGAAGGTCAAAGGACACGCCTTCGCCAAATGCAGGCTGTTCCATCGAGATGCCCCGCTGTGCCAGCTGATACTGTATTTTCCCATAGGCCGGATAGCTGCATGTCACATGCATGCGGATTCCCGAGATCCTTGTCAGAATTTCCGCCGCATCCGCTGCACTTGCCGCAGCATTCGTATAGGCCCTCACAAGCCCTCCCGTTCCGAGCAGCGTTCCTCCGAAGTACCGTGTCACCACGATCAGGGAGTTATGCAGTTCCCTGCCCTTTAAGACTTCCAGAATCGGCTTTCCGGCTGTTCCGGACGGTTCTCCATCGTCACTGAACCGATATACTTCATCGGATGTTCCCGGTTCCCCGGCCGCAAATGCGAAGCAGTGATGTCTCGCATCATAATATTTCTTCCGCACGGACTGTATATAGGCCTCAGCCTCAGCCTCCGTCTCTACGTGCACCGCCTCACCCAGAAAACGGGACTTTTTCTCATCGTATTCACCGTCACCACGTTCACCGACGGTTCTGTATTCTTTCATCATGTCCACATATTAACAGAAACTTTGAACAATTACCACTTCGCTTTTTTTCGCTTTCTTCTTATGATAAAATATATTTTGTATGTTACTGTTTACTCTCATGCCGTGCAGGTCCTCGGATCATGGCCTGATTGATCCGGGCGTCCGAGTGACGCCAGTTCTTAGAGAATGCAAGCCGACAGGCGCCGCATGAACTTAGAACTGCTGCGAGAACGAGCGAGCGGGAGCGTCCCGGAACAACAGGCCATGAGCTGGGGACCGTCAGCTTTGAGTTATATCTGAGCGGTAACTTTCGTATATCTTTGTGCAATACAATAATTATTCATGGAGGTATCTATGAATTATTCCAATTTTAACCTGAAACGAAAGGAAGAGCAGCTCCTCGGATCGACGGAATCGAACCAGAAGCGGGCCGGAGTTATCTTTATCCGCATCCTGCTGGTAC
Organism: uncultured Lachnospiraceae bacterium; assembly: GCA_964470725.1. Lineage (GTDB taxonomy): Bacteria > Bacillota > Clostridia > Lachnospirales > Lachnospiraceae > Chordicoccus. The sequence goes on from CAYYEB010000024.1 coordinate 3,212, forward strand.
TCCTGATTTCCCTGATCATTGTTGTAACTGCCGGGCTTACAGGTGTCGTCCGCGGCATCATTGCCGATGCTCCCGATATCGATACCATCAACATTCAGCCGAGCGGTTTTGCAACGTTTATTTATGATGCCAACGGAAACCAGCTCCAGAAGCTGACCTCTTCGGATTCCAACCGGACCGCGGTGGCTCTTGACAATGTACCGGTGTCACTGCAGCATGCGGTCATAGCCATCGAGGACGAAAGATTCTATCAGCACAACGGAATTGATCCCCGCGGCATCCTTCGTGCATTCTTCACCGGAATCACAAACCATTTCAACTTTTCCGAAGGTGCAAGTACGATCACCCAGCAGCTTCTGAAAAACAATGTATTTACCGACTGGACAAGCGAAGGTCCCGTGGAGCGAATCAAGCGAAAGATCCAGGAACAGTACCTGGCCGTAAAGCTTGAGGAAAAGCTCCAGAACAAGAACCTGATTCTGGAAAATTATCTCAACACCATCAATCTGGGCGCCGGAACATACGGTGTCGAGGCCGCGTCCAAAAAATATTTCAATAAGGACGTCTGGGATCTGAACCTTTCGGAGTCAGCCGTACTTGCCGGCATCACACAGAATCCGGCCCGTTACAATCCGATTCGTCATCCTGAGGAAAATGCAAAGCGCCGTAAAACAGTTCTGCAGAGAATGCTGAAGCAGGGCTATATCACGGAAAATGAAATGAACGATGCATTAAACGATAATGTCTATGACGAGATCGCCGCTGCCCAGACAGAAACCCAGCAGAATGACACTGTCTACTCCTATTTCATCGATGAACTGACCGAGCAGGTTGTAGATGACCTTCAGAAACAGAAGGGCTATACGGAAAATCAGGCTTATCAGGCTCTGTATTCCGGCGGCTTGCGAATTTACACGACCCAGGATCAGGACATTCAGAAAATTGTCGATGAAGAATACAATAACCCGGACAATTTCCCGAATGGAACCACCTACACCATGGACTGGGCCATGACCGTTCAGAAGTCCGACGGATCTGTCGTCAACTACAGCAAGGAAATGCTGGAGCAGTATTATAAGAAGAATCTGCCGGCCGATCAGGCCGCGACATTTGACCTGAACTTTGACAGTCCGGAGGAAGGTCAGGGTTACATCGATGACTATAAGAAAAACGTCCTCCAAAGCGGAGACAACATCGTCGCAGAGCGTTCCTCTTTCGCGCCGCAGCCCCAGTCTTCCATGGTCGTCATGGATCAGAGAACCGGATATGTAAAGGCCATTGAGGGCGGCAGGGGCACAAAGACGGCCTCCCTGACACTCAACCGTGCGACCAATATGACGCGTCAGCCGGGTTCCACGTTCAAGATACTTTCGACGTACGCGCCGCTCCTCGACAGCGGTCAGAAGACACTGGCTTCCGCTTACCTGGATGCAAAATACGCCTACACCAACGGCACGGAGGTACACAACTCCACCAATTCGTATTCCGGCTGGACAACCATCCGCGATGCAATCACGAACTCCATCAATGTTGTCGCTGTCAAGGCCATCACCGACCTGACACCCCAGGCAGGATTTAATGAGCTGCAGAAATTCGGTTTCACCACACTGGATCCGGCAAAAGATGTGTACCAGCCCCTTGCACTCGGCGGTATTTCAAACGGTGTCACAAATCTGGAGCTCACGGCTGCCTATGCGGCCATTGCGAACGGCGGAGATTACATCAAGCCTCTCTTCTATACGAAGATTCTGGATCAGAACGGAAATGTCATCATCAACAACACACCGGAAACCACCAAGGTCATCAGCAAGGAAACGGCATGGATTCTGACAAATGCCATGGAGGACGTTGTAAAGGAAGGTACCGGACAGGCGGTACAGCTCGATAACGGAATGCCTGTTGCCGGCAAAACCGGTACCACATCCCAGTACAATGATGTCTGGTTCTGCGGTTACACGCCGTACTACACCATCGGTGTATGGGCAGGTTATGATGACAACACCAAACTTCCTGATGCGGGAATTTACAGAGACTATCACAAGATTCTCTGGAAAAAGGTCATGGAACGTCTGACGGACGACAAAACCATCACCGACTTCCAGAAACCGGATGACGTCGTGCAGGCTACCGTTTGTGCCCACACGGGCCTCAAACCTTCCGGATCCTGCGATATGGTCGTGACGGACTATATGCCGAAGAGTGAAGTTCCGACCAAGACCTGTACACAGTGCCGCAACACCAACTGGAATGAGGCGGATGCGGAAACCTACGGTTACTTCGGTGATGACGGTTTCACCTATCAGAACCAGACCTCGAAGGTCTCTCAGGACGCGGGTGTCGAGGGAGGTGCCACCGGTGACGAAGACGAGGATACCACCAATAATGACACCGACAACTATGACGATACCGAAGACAATGATGACGGTGAAGATCAGGATAACGCCGACTACAATGAAGATGAGCAGGACGACGAGACACAAAATGATACCGATAACTATGATGAAGAACAGGATGATTATAATACCGATAATGATGAATAAGTTCTGAATGCCATAGGAATTTTCAATCTGGATATGTTCTGAATATTATAGGGATTTTCAATCCGAAAGAATTCTGTTGTCGCAAATAAAAACTATCCTCCGGCCCTCAAAATCGTTTTTGATTCGGGTCCGGAGGATAGTTTTTGTTCACTCGGAAAGTTTTCAAGAAAAAAAAGACTGCACAAAAGTCGAAAAATCAGAATATTCCAGCTGCAGACCTTAGGAACGCGTGCGAAATCTCGCAAGAATTGTGCCGGCTCGAGATCCGCAAACGCTTCTATTCGCGGTCGAGAGCCGTGCATATAATTCGCAGTGAGATAAGCTAAGCGGACGTGTCGCAGCGGAATATTCTGATTTTGAGGTTTTAACTTAGGTGTATGCGACCTTTACTTCTCCGACTCCCTGTGCTCTGTCATATTTTCCTGCACACGACGGTAAAGTTCCTGCGCCGCATTGTATCCCATCTTCTTCTGTCTGTGGTTCACGGCTGCCGTCTCCACGATGACCGCCAAATTGCGTCCCGGACGAATCGGAAGCGAATGACAGACAACCTTATTGCCAAGGAATTCCGTATATTCTTCCTCAAGACCGAGACGGTCATAGTCGCGGTCTTTATCCCAGTCTTCCAGCTTGATGACAAGGTCAATCGACTGGGTATCCTTGACGTGCTCGACACCATACAGCGTCTTCACATCAATGATTCCGATTCCCCGAAGTTCAATGAAGTGTCGTGTAAGATCCGGTGCGGAGCCGACCAGCGTCACATCCGAAACCTTCCGGATGATGACGACGTCATCGCTGACGAGTCGGTGTCCCCTGCGGACAAGTTCCAGAGCGGCCTCGGACTTTCCGATACCGCTTTCTCCCATGATCAGTACTCCTTCACCGTCGACATCCACCAGAACGCCATGTACGGAAATGCTGGGCGCCAGTTCCACACCGAGCCAGCGGATGACCTCCGCCATGAAGCCCGACGTCGTGCGCTCCGTGACAAGGGTCGGCACTCCGTATTTTCTTGCGATGTTCAGCATGGCCTCAGACGGTTCGGTCAGTGTTGTGAAAATCACACACGGAATCCCGCTCGAAACAAAGCGCTCGTAGATCCGGTTGCGTTCATTTTCTTCAAGCTGCATGATATAAGAATATTCCACGTATCCGATAATCTGCACTCTTTCCTTGACAAAATGATCATAATAACCGGTCAGCTGAAGCGCCGGTCTGTTGATATCCGGAGTCGTGATTTCGATCTTTGTCATATCAATGTCAGGTGTCAGATTTTTCAGTTTCAGTGCCTCTGCCAGCTTTGACAGTCTTACGATTGTTTTCATCCGATTCTGCAGGAAACCCGACGGCGGGCCACCCTGTCCTCCTTTCATTTAAACGGTCTTGGCGCTGCTCAGCTTTTCCACCCCGTTTTGCATCGCTGCACATCATCATGGTGATACAGCATTACTATTCACTTTTTATACCATACAGACCTTGAGCTGAGATCCGTCTGACTGAGCCGTAACATATCTTGCTTCTAGTGTACCATATTCCCTGTCTTTTTGTGAAAGTATTCCCACACTTTTTCGGCAGAAGACCGGTTCATGGACGGTGCATGCGCCAGCTCGTCAAGGGATGCGTCCCGAATTGCCTCAAGGGACTTAAAGGACCGAAGAAGCGCTTTTCTTCGCGTCGGTCCGATGCCGTCAATGTCATCCAGTACGGAATGCACCTGTCCCTTGCTTCGCAGCTGACGATGGTATTCGATTGCAAAACGGTGCGCCTCATCCTGAATCCGCGTGATGAGATGAAAGCCCTCTGAAGTGGTATCAATCGGCATTTCCACATTATGGTAGTACAGCCCCCGCGTACGGTGATAATCGTCCTTCACCATGCCGGCCACCGGAACCTTCAGATCCAGTTTTCGCAGGACTCCCTCTGCAATGTTCACCTGACCGCGGCCGCCGTCCATCAGCACCAGATCTGGAAGTACGTTAAAGCCCTCAGAGCCTTCTTTCGCACGTGTAAACCTCCTGGTCAGGACTTCCTCCATGGAGGCATAATCATTCGGTCCTTCCACTGTTTTGATCCGGAACTTGCGGTAATCCGTCCGCTTCGGCTTTCCGTTTTCAAAGACCACCATGGACCCGACAGAATCGACACCGCTGATATTGGAAATATCATATGCCTCCATTCGGTGTATGTCCGGAATTTTCAGAAGATTTTCAATCTCATGCACCGCTCCCGTCGTCCGGATTTCCTCGCGTTCCAACCTCTCCCGATCACGGGAAAGTACCATTTCGGCATTTTCCCGCGCCATCTGCACAAGTTTTTCCTTCATGCCCCGCTGTGGCACACGGATCGTTACTTTTGATCCTCTGCGCTTTGTCATCCACTCCTCCAGGAGTTTGTGATCCGGAATATCCTGTTCCAGCATCAGTTCCTTCGGCACGAACGGTGTTCCCGCATAATACTGGGATATAAAACTTTGGAGCATCTGTCCTCTGTCGTCCGTATCTTCCGCAGAAAGGAAGAAATGTTCGCGCCCGATCATCTTTCCGCCTCGCACGAAAAAGACCTGTATGACGGCTTCTGTGCGGTTCAGAGAGCCGTTTCCGTGTTTCAGATCATCCACTGCAAGAGCAATGACGTCACGATCTTCCTCATCCGTCGTTGTCGTAATCTTCTGGCGTTCACTTATCAGACGGATGCTTTCGATCAGATCACGGTAACCGGCGGCCTCTTCAAATTTCATTTCCTCCGATGCCTTCTGCATCTTCTCTGTCAGATCGTTCATCACGTCCTTCGTATTTCCATTCAGGAAATCCATGGCCTTCTGCACATTTTTCCGGTATTCTTCCGATGAAATGTATCCCTGACACGGCGCATAACACTGTCCGATATGGTAATACAGACACGGCCGATCCTTTCCCTGCGTTTCCGGAAGCCGCCTGCTGCAGGAACGGATATGAAAAATCTTACGGAGAAGTTCAATCGTATCACGCACTGCCCCTGCCGTCGGAAACGGTCCCCAATACCGTGAAGAATCCTTCTTCATCTGTCTTGAAAGCACGATTCTCGGAAACGGCTCTCCCCAGGTCACTTTAATATAGGGATAACTTTTGTCGTCCTTGAGCATCGTGTTGTATTTCGGACGATGCTCCTTGATCAGATTGGATTCAAGGACAAGAGCCTCCAGCTCCGAATCCGTTACAATATATTCAAAGTGGTCCACCTGGGAAGCCATGCGGACCACTTTGGGAGATTTATTCTTTGTGCTCTGGAAATACTGCCTGACACGATTTCTGAGGCTTACCGCCTTACCGACGTAAATGATTTCATCATTTGCGTCGTGCATGATATAAACCCCGGGCTGTGTCGGCAGTTTCTTCAGCTCTTCTTCAATATTAAACTGACTGCTCATACTCTCTTGATCTGTTCCCAGGCCTCCTCGAAGGATTTCCCGGATTTATCCTTTTGTTCTTTGGACCCCGAATCTTCGGATGGCTTATTCACATCATCATCCGAATCGGCGGAAGAACCTTCCTGTGCTTTTGGGCTTTCCCGATGAGAATCGGATTCTCCTGAAGCTTTATCGCCGCTATTATCCGTTCCCGTTGTATTGTCCGGCTCCGGCAGATGCTCGCATTCCCGGAAAATCTTCATGAATTCCTTACCGGTAATCGTTTCCCGACGAATCAGATATTCCGCAATCTTGTCCATGGTATGTCTGTGCGCCCCAAGAAGAGACAGTGCCTTATCATAGGCGCGCTTCAGCATCGCCATGACCTCATGATCCACCTCTGTCGCCGTCTGATCGCCGCAGTTCATCACAGCTCTTCCGCCCAGATACTGATCCTGTTCCGAAGCCAGCCCCATCAGACCGAACTTCTCAGACATGCCGTACTGAGTCACCATTGCCCTCGCGATTTTGGTCGCCTGCTCGATGTCATTGGCAGCTCCCGTCGTCACCGTATCAAAAACCAGTTCTTCCGCTGCACGTCCTCCGAGCGTAATGACAAGCCGGGCTTCCAGCTCCTTCTTTGTATTCAGATATTTTTCTTCCTCCGGGACCTGCATGACATATCCCAGCGCCCCCATGGTACGCGGAATAATTGTAATCTTCTGTACCGGCTCCGTATTTTTCTGTAAAGCCGTCAGAAGCGCGTGACCGACCTCATGGTAGGAAACAATTCTGCGCTCTTCCGGACTTAAGATTCTGTCCTTCTTCTCCTTGCCGACCAGAACTACCTCCACGGCCTCAAGAAGATCCTTCTGGCTGACTGCCTGTCTTCCGTTTTTGACCGCGATAATAGCCGCTTCGTTGATCATATTGGCAAGATCCGAACCGACCGCACCGCTTGTGGCGAGGGCCACCGCCTCAAGATCCACCGTATCATCCATTGCAACACCCTTGGAATGGACTTTCAGAATCGCAACACGTCCCTTCAGATCCGGACGTTCCACAATAATTCTTCTGTCAAAGCGTCCCGGACGCAGAAGCGCAGGATCCAGAACTTCCGGACGGTTTGTCGCCGCAAGAATCAGGATTCCCTTGGAAGAATCAAAGCCGTCCATCTCTGCAAGCAGCTGATTCAAAGTCTGCTCACGTTCATCATTGCCGCCATACTGTCCGCTGTCACGCCGTTTTCCGATGGCGTCGATTTCATCAATGAAAATGATGCAGGGTGCATTTTTCTTCGCCTCATCAAAGAGGTCACGCACACGGCTCGCGCCGACACCTACAAACATTTCGACAAATTCCGAACCGGAAAGAGAAAAGAACGGCACATGGGCCTCTCCTGCCACGGCTTTTGCAAGGAGTGTCTTTCCTGTTCCGGGAGGACCCACAAGAAGAGCTCCCTTCGGAAGTTTTGCTCCGATTTTGACGTATTTCTGAGGATTGTGCAGAAAGTCCACAACCTCCTGCAGGCTCTCCTTTGCCTCGTCTTCGCCGGCCACATCCTTGAATGTGACACCGGTATTCTTCTGCACGTAAGACTTGGCACGGCTCTTGCCGACTCCCATCACTCCGTTTCCCCGGTTCATCCGGTTCATGAAGATGCTGAAGACCACAAGAAACAGGATAAACGGAATCAGAAAACTCAGTATTGTTTCAATCACTGCCGATGCAACGCCGTTTTCCTTTCTGGAAAACTTCACACCGGCCTTAACCAGACGTTCCGTCAGAGCCGTATTATCCTCGGTTCGCGTTGTATAATAGGTAATTGCCTGATATCCGTCATCGGATGTCGGCGTAATTTCTATCGTCTGATCATTGATTTCCACCGATTTCACCTGGTGATTATCCAGCATTTTTACAAACTGATCATATCTGATTTTTCTCGAGGACGAATTTGAAAATGTCCCTGAAAAAGCGCTCATGCAGATCAGGCTGACCATGATGCAGATCAGAAGAATCAGAAGTGACTGACCACCTCTGTTTTTCTTCGGATCATTTGAATTTCTGTTTTGATTATCCATGTCTGTTTACTCCCGAGCCGGAATTTTCCGGCCCTTCGCATATTTTCTTTCAAAGATGAAGGCAGTACCCTCACATCTCAGTATGATAAATCCGGATACTCATTGACCACCTCTGTATAGAATTGATTCAGTGCTTTTCCCTCGTCTGATTCCCCTGCAAAGTGATTATCCAGCATTTTTACAAACTGATCATATCTGATTTTTCTCGAGGACGAATTTGAAAATGTCCCTGAAAAAGCGCTCATGCAGATCAGGCTGACCATGATGCAGATCAGAAGAATCAGAAGTGACTGACCACCTCTGTTTTTCTTCGGATCATTTGAATTTCTGTTTTGATTATCCATGTCTGTTTACTCCCGAGCCGGAATTTTCCGGCCCTTCGCATATTTTCTTTCAAAGATGAAGGCAGTACCCTCACATCTCAGTATGATAAATCCGGATACTCATTGACCACCTCTGTATAGAATTGATTCAGTGCTTTTCCCTCGTCTGATTCCCCTGCAAAGTACAGGGTGAAGGCATTCATAAAGGCAGTATTAATTTCGTGATCATAGAGAGTTCGTTTTCCGGTACCGCAGCTGCGGGCTGCAGTGTCATACACTCTGACATAATTCTGATTTCCGAACAGCTCAATTCCGAAGAGGGAATCATCGCCTATTTCCTTCATGGCAGTCATACTGTTCGTCATCTCTCCGGTATCCCGGGTGATGGCTGACATCACATCCGCATTACAGAAAACCCTGCGGATCAGATCCCGTGTCAGTGAGAGATTGTCCGAATTGGATGCAGCAAGAATCCATTCCCCACCCTGGCTGTATTCCGCCGGGCCGCGACAGACAGCCCAGTCTCCCGGATTTTCTTTGCCTTCCGAATTTTCGGACACCGCGTCCGTTACGGCTGTATTGGAAGAAACACTGCCGTTCCCGGAAACAGAGGCATTTTCCGAAATGCTGAATGGTGTACTGCGATCACCGATCAGATAGTCACGCACATCCGAAGCAGTCATAAAGGTGCCGAAAAGCTGCCGGTCTTCCCTGACATCCTGCTGCCATTCGGAACTGTGATAGCCAACCCGCTTTTTCGTATACCCCTTATCGGAGAATTCCTTTGTCGTATGAACCCAGGAAGCCATCACAGGATCGACGGAAAGCTGATCTTCCTCATCCACCCAGCCTTCCTTTCTCTGACTGAGGTACGCATAATAGGCATCCGTATATCCGGACAACATATGATAACCGGCGGACAAAGCCGATGCCGCAGTCGTCTGAAATGTATCCCAGTCCTTTACACTTTCCTGCACCTGTACCGGATTATCAGTCCCGAGAACGGCCATGGCCGCAGATCTGCGGTACAAAAAAATCCCGCAGGGAACTTCCCAGGTAAATGCCCTTTGAGCCTCTTTTTCATCGGAACCGATCAGCTTTGTAAATTCATACTGCTGACCCAGATCCGCTTCGCTAAGGCCCAGCTGAGTGAGCGGCTTTGAGACATTCGCCGTGGCATCGGTATACTTGGCAACCATATCTCCATCCACAAGAAAGAGATCTACCTGATCATCGGCTGATGCATTTTCATTGACAAGCGCCCTATCGAGAATCGTCTCATACTGATCCGGATCATTTTCTATAAAATGCCAGCGCACAGTGACATCTCCGATTTTTCCGGTCTCTGTCACCTCGCCATTTTTTTCCTTTTCCTGCGAGTTTTCAGATACGGAAGAGTTCCCTTCCGCCGAATGCTCTAAACTGCCTTCCGAAACGCTGCTTTCGTGAAAATCATCATTGGAAACGGAATTTTCGGACAGGGACGCACCATTAGCTGAAACCGAATTATCCTCGTATTCTTCATCGTATTTTCTGAGAATATTCAGAAGTTTCCGGTCGCTTGCATAAATGTTATAGACCTTTCCTTCTGTTTTGAGAAGGCGGTCAATAATAGGCACAGTCGAATCTGCTTCCGAAGCCTCTTCGGGTGTACTTACAGCCGCCTCTGATGCTGCTTCCTGCACAGATTCCGCCTCGGAAACACCGGAATCCGACGTCTGCGCATTCGATCCGCATGCGCACAAAGTCCAGGACAATATTATGGTAAGACATAAAGCGATATATTTCTTCATTCGCATCTACCTGACATACAAATCCATTCTTACAAAATCCTCACCACATGTACGAAGAATTTATTTTCGTTCAGTTCTCTACTGTACAGGGTCTCGGAGCATAACCTAATTGATCCGGGCGTCCGAGCGACGCCGATCTGCGCTTCGCTTCGGTCCGCGCTAATCGGAGGTCCACCGGACCTCCAGCGCCTTAATGAATGCAAGCCCTCAGGCGCCGCATGAATTTAGAACCGCTGCGAGAGCGAGCGGAAGCGTCCCGGACCAATCAGGTTATGATTCGAGACCCGTCAACTAAACTGTACTCGACATTCTGTCATTATAAAACAAATCGAAACGAATGAAAACAAAAACAGGAATCTGTCGAATTTCTCAACAGACTCCTGCACCATTTCTATCTTAACTTATTGTACAAACAGATCAGACAAGTTCCAGAAGAACCTTCATTGCCGCATCACCAGGACGCTGTGCAATCTTAACGATTCTTGTGTAACCGCCGTTGCGGTTCGCATACTTCGGTCCGATTTCATCGAACATCTTCTGTGCCATGTCGACCTTCTTTGTTCCGCGCTTGCGGCCCTTGCCTGCTGCCGGAACTTCTGTGACAGGATAGAAGACCTTGTTCATCTGTCTTCTTGCATGAAGTCTTGAAGGCTTATCCTTCTTGATTTCCTTCTGCTCCTCTGTGTAAACCGGAACTTTCTTTCCGTCTTTTTCTTCCTTTACACGCTTTCCGTCAGCATCCTTCTGCGGAACCTTGCATGTAACGGTAACTGTCTCATAGTTGTCTGCCTCACGTGCAGCAAGAGCGATCAGACCTTCTGCAATCTTTGCAACTTCCTTGGCCTTAGCTTCTGTTGTGATGATGTGTCCGTGATACAGCAGATTTGTAACCTGGTTTCTCAGTAATGCTTTTCTCTGTGCTGATGTTCTGCTCAGTTTTCTGTACTTAGCCATTTTATATATTCCTCCACATGCGGTGCGCCTCCGCCATGCTCTTCGGTCTTACTGACGGCGCGTGAAAAACCGTGTTTATTCTTCACTTGGCTTTAAGGAAAGTCCAAGTTCCTTCAGTTTTGCAAGAACCTCTTCCAGTGACTTGCGTCCAAGGTTCCGAACCTTCATCATGTCTTCCGGAGTCTTGTTGCAAAGTTCTTCCACCGTGTTAATTCCTGCTCTCTTCAGGCAGTTATAAGAACGAACGGAAAGCTCAAGCTCATCGATATTCATCTCCAGAGCCTTTTCCTTCTCATTATCCTCTTTTTCGATCATGACTTCCGCCGTCTTGGCAGTCTCCGTCAGATCAATAAACAGCTTCAGATGCTCGCTGAGCACCTTGGCCGCAAGGCTGACAGCTTCTTCCGGGCTCATGGTTCCACGGGTCCAGACATCCAGTGTCAGTTTATCAAAGTCGGTCTGCTGACCTACTCGGGTATTTTCCACATTCATATTGACACGATCAACCGGTGTATAAATGGAATCCACCGCAATCACGCCGATCGGCTGATCCGGCTGTTTTCCTTTTTCCGCGCTGATGTAGCCACGGCCCTTGGTGATCGTCATTTCCATATACAGCTTGCAGTCAGGGCCGCCGTTCAAGGTGGCAATCACCTGATCCGGATTCATGATTTCGATATCAGAATCCACCTGAATATCAGATGCTCTGACCACACCTTCGCCTTCATATTCGATATATGCGGTCTTAGGCTCGTCTGTTTCGGAATTATTGCGGATCGCAAGTGACTTGAGATTCATAATAATTTCGGAAACATCCTCTTTTACACCCGGAATTGGGCTGAACTCATGAAGAACTCCCTCGATCTTGACAGAGCTGACTGCAGCTCCCGGAAGAGAGGAAAGCATAATTCTTCTCAATGAATTGCCAAGTGTTGTACCGTAACCTCTTTCCAGCGGTTCGACAACAAATCTTCCATACTTGTTATCAGCAGAACGATCCTCGACAGTAATCTTTGGCTTGTTAAAATCAAACATGCTCAATTCCCTCCTTAGGTGAACACGATTCATGAGGGTTTTCAAAGCTTCCGCAGCGTAAGCCGCGGAAGCCCTTATACGAAGCAATCAATAGGATTACTTCGTGTACAACTCGACGATTGCCATTTCGTTGACCGGAACATCGATCTGCTCTCTTGTCGGAAGATCCTTTACAGAGCCCTTTAAGTTCTCGGCATCTGCTTCAAGCCATTCCGGAACAGCTCTTCCTGCTGTTGCAGCAAGAATTCCGTTATCTGCCTTATAGCGCGGAGAAGACTTCTTGTTCTCCTTGATTTCGATCACATCTCCTGCCTTTACTTCGTAAGACGGGATGTTGACAACCTTTCCGTTGACTGTGATGTGCTTGTGATCGATGATCTGACGCGCTTCACGTCTTGTTCTGGCAAAGCCAAGACGGAATACAACGTTGTCCAGGCGAAGTTCCAGAAGACGCATCAGGTTTTCACCTGTCATTCCCTTTGCTCTGTCTGCCTTCTCAAACAGATTGCGGAACGGCTTCTCAAGAACACCGTAAATGAACTTTGCCTTCTGCTTCTCACGAAGCTGCAGGCCATATTCAGAAACCTTGCGGTTTGATCTCTTTAATTCTCTCGTGGATTTTTTATCAATTCCAAGATATGCAGGTTCAAGGCCGAGAGATCTGCATCTCTTCAGGACAGGTACTCTATTTACTGCCATTTTTTCCTCCTAATTAAAATCGGCTGGTGGTTCTTTTTTCCTTACTTTGTAAAACGATTAGACCCTTCTTCTCTTTGGCGGACGGCAGCCGTTGTGCGGTACCGGTGTGCAGTCTTCAATGGAAAGAACCTGAAGTCCTGCTGCAGCAAGGGCACGGATTGCAGCTTCTCTTCCTGAACCGGGTCCCTTGACGAAGACGTCAACAGACTTCAGTCCGTGAGGAAGAGCTGCCTTTACAGCAGTCTCTGCTGCCATCTGAGCAGCATAAGGAGTAGATTTTCTTGAACCTCTGAATCCCAATCCGCCGGCGCTTGCCCATGAAAGAGCATTGCCTGCGGCATCAGTAATAGTAACGATAGTGTTGTTAAAAGTAGATTTTATATGAGCCTGACCGCGGTCAACAACTTTTCTGTCACGACGTCTGCGGCCGGCAGTCTTTTTAACTGCTTTCTTAGCCATTAGATTAGAACCTCCTTAAATTATTTTTTCTTGTTAGCAACAGTTCTTCTCGGACCTTTTCTTGTACGAGCGTTAGTTTTAGTTTTCTGACCTCTAACCGGAAGTCCTCTTCTGTGACGAATACCTCTGTAACAGCCAATTTCCATAAGACGTTTAATGTTAAGAGCAATTTCTCTTCTCAAATCACCTTCAACAGTCTGAGAATTATCAATAACTTCACGGATTCTGGCAACTTCGTCGTCAGATAAATCTCTTACTCTTGTATCAGGGTTAACGCCAGCTTCTTTCAAAATTCTGTTAGAGCTTGCGCGACCGATACCATAAACATAAGTAAGACCTATTTCCACACGTTTTTCTCTTGGTAAATCCACACCGGCAATACGAGCCATGTACCAA
>CAYYEB010000025.1:0-15053 GCA_964470725.1 uncultured Lachnospiraceae bacterium
CCGGAGACATCATTCTTCATGAATTCGCCCAGACAGTCTTAAGCGTCTTAAAGGCCGGCGAGCATCTCGTTCGCTACGGCGGAGATGAATTTATTATTGTCTATGAGGAAATGAAGAGCAGTGATGAACTTCTGCGGAATCTGGAACAGATTCAGGAAGATATCGTCAACATCCGCATAAAAAAAGATGGTTTGAGAGATGTCCGCTGTTCCGCCAGCATCGGGGCAGTCTTCGGAAAGGGAATTGTAAAAGATATGGTTCTCAAAGCAGACCATCAGCTCTACCGCGCCAAGGCGCTTCACAAGGGAAGCATCTGCCTGAACCAAATGGATGAAAATGGAGATGAACAGTCATGAAGAAAAAATTGAAAAGAATTCTCGCAATCATCGGAGTGATTCTGATTCTCAGCATGTACATACTCACAATGATTTTTGCGTTCGGAAAGGATCCGAGAACGCAGTCGCTGTTCCTTGGCGCTCTCGGATGCACAATTCTGGTTCCTGTCTTTCTCTGGTTTTTTCTGCGCAGTCTCGATGACAGGGATAAAAAGTAATTCCGTTTATTTCACTGCACCACTGTAAACTTTCTTTTACAACAGTGGTGCAATGAACCGCAGGAACGTTCTTCCGATCTGTACGAATCTGAACTTTTCTTCCTTATACAGATTCGTAACATCGCGGCCGGCCGCAAACATCTTTTCGAAATCGGCCTTGATTTCCTTCACGCAGGGGGCTCCGTATATTAAAACCGCATTTTCAAAATGCAGATACAGGCTTCTGTAGTCAAGGTTGATTGTTCCGACAATTGCCGTTGTGTTGTCGGACACACACATCTTGGAGTGACAGAAACCCGGCGTGTATTCAATGATCTTCACTCCGTCCCGGACAAGCTGCGGATAGAAAGATCTCGTTTCATGGTAGATAAACTTTTTATCCGGCACCCCGGGAGTAATAATGCGCACATCCACGCCTCTCTTTGCAGCTCCGGTCAGTTCCCGGGTCAGTTCATCCGTAATAATCAGATACGGCGTCACAAACCAGCAGTATTTTCTGGCGCTGCGCAGAACATTCATATAAGCCTCTTCAGCGGCATGTTCATCAAAGAGCGGATTTCCGCCATAGGATGCCACAAATCCCTTCTGTGTTCTTTGATAGTCCACATCCGGAAAATACTGATCCAGATCACGGTCAAACTGTTCTTCATCCACCTTCATGGAATTCCATCCTTCCAGGAAGAGAGATGTCAGTCCCTTCACGGCCTCTCCGACAACTTTCACACCGGTATCTTTCCAGTACCCGTAAGGTTCCGTAATATGAAAATATTCATTTGCCAGATTGTACCCTCCGGTAAATCCCACTTCCCCGTCAATGACCGTAATTTTTCGATGATCCCGGTTATTCATGAAAATGTTCAGTACCGGAATAATCGGATTAAAAACTCTCGTTTTAACTCCATAGCTTTCCATTTCTTTGATGAATTTACCGTTGATAAAACCGGCGGACCCGATATCATCATAGAAGAGGCGCACTTCCACACCCTCTTTTGCCTTTTCCGCAAGAATCTCCTTGATCGGGCGGAAACTTTCCTTATTTTCTATGGCATGGTATTCCATGAAGATAAAAGATTTTGCCTTCTTCAGCTCTTCAATCTGCTCTTTCAGTCCTTCTGCTGCATCCGCATAGTAAAAAACATCGGAATTATTGTAGACCGGCTGCTTCTCTATATTCCACAGATAGCGAAACTCATTGGCCGCTCTGGGATTCTTATGTTCCAGAAGATCCATGGCCTCCGGATCCTGATCCTGACAAAAATCCAGAAGACGTTCAATTCTCTGATAGCGCCGTCTCATCCCGCGTGTGGAATTCTTCCTGCCCATCAGGATATACAAAAGGACACCCAGTACCGGAAAAGCCGCAATCACAACCATCCAGAAAATCTTATAGGAAGAATTTAAATGTCGGTTGTAGACTGCAAAGGCCGCCAGAACCGCGGCAATACTCACAGCAGTAGAGACCCAGGGATAATCCCCCTCAATATTGACAATCAGGTTATAGATCCAGACAATCTGAAGCACGATCAGAACCACAGCTCCCAGAATTCTTCCGATACTGTTGACTGCAGCGGTCTTCTGTTCCACGCGTCCATGCCGCTCCTGTCTGTGCTCCTTCCATATCTTTTTAGCAGAATCCGGTGTCGCTTTTTGTTTCTCCATAGCTTTCCCTCCTCATTTGAATTATCATATCATATCGGCCGTTTTCTTTGCAGAAAAAATCCCGCTGCAGTCATCTGCAGCGGGTTCTGTCAGTCTTTCGACTGCACCATAATCAGGATACCGCTTTTCAGCGATACCTCCGCCGTCCCTTCCGTAATTTCATTGCTGATCCCAAGGGAATTTCCCTGTACCAGTGTTTTATTCTCCAGAGGATATTTAAATCCCCGAAGGGTAACTCCTTCACAACGTTCCGTAAACGGCAGAAATGAAATATATTTGCCGAAAGCCTCATTTTTCCTTATTGTCAGGGGTTTATTTAAAAGGGATATCCGATTCTGCTCATCAATAATTGTGGCTCTGACACCGGCCTTCAGCGGGATCACAAGATCCTGCAAATTTCCCAGGAAATGATCGAGCCTCCCGCCGCAGGCTCCAAGAATGGATATTTCAGAATTTCTTCCGCCTCTTTGAATTGCCTCATCGAGAGCAGCCTCTGTGTCCGTAAAATTCTTCTCCGCCTTATATTTCAGAATCGGTATGTTTTTTGTGGCATATGCCGTAAGCTCCGTCTTTCCTCCCTCAAGGCTGTCATAATCTCCCAGAATAAGATTCGGTGCAATATCAGCCCTTTGCAGTATATCAAGGCCGCGGTCTGCGGCAATGATGTAGTCCTGAGGATGTTCGCCGATAAAGCTTTTCAGATATGACGCTGTAAGCTTTCCTCCCGAAACAATCAGTATTTTCATGTGTTTCTCCCGTATTTCTTTCAGAAGTTGAACCATAAAAGATCCCCGGAGTGCCCCTCCGGCAGGGATTGAGGCATCCGGAGATATCCTGTCTACTTCCAGCGCCTTTGTTCTTCTTCCTTCAGCTCCTCATAGATCATTTTATAGTTCTCGTAGCGTTCTTCGCTGATCTTTCCTCGCGCAAGGGCTTCTTTCACGCGGCAATCCGGTTCATTGATATGCACACACCCCTGAAACCTGCACTTTCCCTCATAAGGATCAAATTCATGATAAAAATGACGAAGATCCTCTTTTTCAAGCTGAAACGCCGAAAAGTAGGAAAATCCCGGCGTATCAAAAAGAAACGTATCCGGTCCGCAGCAGATCAGCTGGGCATGACGGGTTGTATTCTTACCCCGTGCCAGTTTCTTCGAGATCTCTCCGGTCTCCATATGTACATTGTTCTGCACGGCATTGGTAAGAGAAGACTTTCCGACTCCGGAAGGTCCGGCCAGAATGGTCGTCTGTCCGGAAAGGTAGGTACGTATCTCCTCCATTCCGAATCCCGTTCCGACGGAAAGAAAGCTCACCGGATAGCCGCAGTTCCCGTACATCTTCCGAATGGCATCCATTTCGCCCTCCGTCGCCGTATCCGCCTTATTAAAACAGATCCGGCATGGTATTTTCTTTTGCTCCATGGAAATAAGAAAGCGGTCCAGAAGCATAAAGTTCGGTTCCGGATCGTGCATGGCAAAGAGGATCAGAGCCTGGCCGACATTGGATGCCGCAGGCCTCACCAGCTCATTCTTACGGGGAAGGATCTCAATCACATTTCCTTCCCTGTCCTTCTCGTGGGTAATTTCAATTTTCACATCATCCCCCACAAGCGGCTTCTTTTTTTCTTTTCGAAAGATTCCTTTCGCTTTACAGGCATAAATGCCGGATCCCGCCACGTAAACGTAGTAGAATCCGGCAATGCCTTTCACTATTTTTCCCTGCATATCAGCTCTTCGCGGAGAAGGTCACAGGCCATGTAACTCTCGGCACATAGTTTCCGTCTCCGGTATCTTCATAAAGATAAACAGTTCCTTCCGATACGCCTTCCGCACCGGTTGTCTGCAGCAGATACGGGAATGTAATTGTAGTACCCTCATCTACTGTCTTTTCCGTCTGCTGTCCGTTCACATTCTGAACCAGAACCAGTCGGTATGCTCCGCCTGTATAATTTGACGGTGCACCAAGCCGGGCTGTCGTTGTCCATGCGGATCCGGAAGATTCACTGCTGCTCGAAGAGGTTGTGCTCTCTGAACTTGAAGACGTTGTGGATGCTTTATCCGGATTATTGACATAAAGTGTCAGTTCAGATCCTGTCGTTGTTCTCGAGCCGCTCTTCGGATCCTGGTCGTAAACTTCATCAGTTCCCACTTCATCACTGGATCCATAGACTACCTTCACAAGAAGTCCGTCATCCTGTGCGGAACTCTGCGCATCCTCAAGACTCATGCCGGTGTAATCGCTGATACGGACACTCTCGGAGTCTCCGGATCCTGTGCTTACTACCAGTGTAATCTGATCCGATGCCGCTGCCTGCTCTCCTTCATTCGGAGATACGGAAATGACATTTCCGATCTTGACACTGTCTGACTGTTCCTTCTGTGTCGTCACATTTTTAAAACCTGCATCACTCAAAGCAGTCTGTGCATCCGTCAGAGTACTTCCGACAATTCCGGACGGGATCGTGATCTCATTCGGGCCTGCACTTGTATAATACTGAATGGTGGAATTCTTATCTGCGGCGCTTCCGGCTGTCGGAGTCTGCTCAATAATCGTTCCCTCTGCTTCATCAGAAGCTTTCTCGCCCATGTATTTGATGCCGAGGTCATACTGCTTTGCAGTAGCCTGTGCATCGTTCTGTGTCATGCCGACGATATTCGGTACGGAAACCTGTCCGTCCTTTATAGAAGCTGTCGTTCCGGATGCCGCTGCTGAAGACGTTACGGCCGACTCCGCAGAACTTCCGCCGACCTTAAAAAGTCCGGCTGCACGTCCGATGAAATAAATCAGAACGCAGACAATCAGAGCGCAAATGATAAAGCTTCCGATTGTGACTGCTTTCTCCAGCTTGGATCCGGATCCTTCATCGTCATCTTTGTCATCATAGTCATAATCATCATCGTCGTCAGGATCTTCCGAACCCTTCTTTGCAGCGTTGATGGATGAATATGTCTTTGCATTTTCCTCGTTTGTACGGCGCTTCTGCACATCCGCCTTACGGATCGCTTCTCTTTCCTCAGGAGAGATCATAACCGTCTGCGCATGGTTGGAAAGAGGTTCCAGCTGTACGAAATGTCCATCCGGCTCCACCAGAGAATGCTTCAGATCAGCGATCACCTCATTCATCGTCTGATACCGGCGATCCACACTCTTCTGTGTACACTTGAAAATGATCTGTTCCAGTGAATACGGAAGATCCGGCGTATACTTGGAAGGCGGAACCATCTCATCCTGCAGATGTTTGATTGCAATTGCAACCGTTGTTTCGCCGTCAAACGGAACCCGGCCGGTCACCATTTCATAAAGAGTAATACCGAGAGAATAGATATCACTTCTGGAATCGGAATAACCGCCGCGCACCTGCTCAGGTGAACTGTAATGAACGGAACCCATTGCATTGGCGCTGATCGTGTTGGACGAAGCGGCACGTGCAATTCCGAAATCCGTTACCTTGACTTTTCCATCGGTCGAAATAATGATATTCTGCGGCTTGACGTCTCTGTGAACAATTCCCTGATCATGTGCCGCCGCCAGACCCATGGCCACCTGAATTGCGATACTTGTGGCCTCTCTTACGGAAAGCTTTCCCTTCTTTGCAATATATTCCTTAAGAGTAATGCCCTCTACCAGTTCCATGACGATGAAGTTGGCACCATTGTCTTCTCCGACATCATAGACATTTACAATATTCGGATTCTCAAGTCCTGCCGCAGCCTGAGCCTCTCTGCGGAATTTCCGGACAAAACTGCTGTCCGTCGAGAATTCCGCCTTCATGACTTTGACTGCTACAAGACGATTCAGCTTGTGATCCCTTGCCTTATAGACATCGGCCATTCCGCCGGAACCTATGCGGCCAAGAATCTCGTACCGATTGACTAACATACTACCCGCTTTTAACATTTACTCCACCTCATCTGCATCCGGTTTTACCAAAACTACCGCAATGTTATCTATCCCGCCGTTTTCATTGGCGGTTCCGATTAAAGTCTCTGCTTTCTCTTTCAAACTTCCCGATCCGGCCAGAATCGTTTCTATGTCCGGATCCGCTACCATATTCGTCAATCCGTCTGTGCACATCAGGATTGTGCCGTCCGGAACGAGCTGATAATCGAAAAAGTCGGCTTCCACCTTTGGAGCTGCTCCAAGCGCCCTGGTTATGATATGTTTATCGGGATGTGTTCTCGCATCTGCCTCCGAAATCTCCCCAAGTCTGACCATCTCCGCTACCAGAGAGTGATCCTTTGAAATCTGTTTCAACTCCCCATCAAACAGGTAACACCTGCTGTCGCCGACATTCGCAGTATAGGCATACTGCCCGACTACGGTAGTTACAACGATTGTTGTTCCCATCCCGTACATCTCTTCATGCTGCGATGCTTCACGTATAATCCCCTCATTGGCCAGCTGGATTGCCTCCTCGATCAGTTTTACCGGATTCTTTTCATCACTTGCCGCTATGGATTCCTTCACAGTGTTCACCGCATAACGGGAAGCAAAATCTCCCGCGTTGTGACCACCCATTCCATCCGCGACGATGTAAAGATTCGGCAGATTTCCGACCGGTTGATCAGAGGCAAAGATGCTGTCCTGATTCATTTTTCTCTTCCGTCCTACATCTGTAGCCGAATATGATTTCATATAGTATCTTTATCCATTTCTGAGTATCGTTTTCTCAGCTGCCCGCAGGCGCCATCGATATCTCTGCCCATTTCTCTCCTAATGGTAACATGTATTCCGTATTTTTCAAGTTTTTTTTGGAAAGCAAGAACGTCTGTTCTGTCCGGTTCTTTCATTCCGGTCTCCCGTACCGGGTTTACCGGAATCAGATTGACCAGCGCATTCATACCGGATATAAGCGCGGCCAGCTGACCTGCACAACGATCCGAATCATTGACTCCCCGAATCAGACTGTATTCAAATGTCAGTCGTCGATGGTTTACGGAATAGTAGTCTCTCAGCGCATCCATCAGTTCTTTCAGAGAATATGCGTTGGCAATCGGCATGATGGTCTTTCTCAGTTCATCCGTCGGCGCATGAAGTGAAAGCGCCAGGTTAATCATCAGATGTTCTTCCTTGAGGCGCCTGATGCCGGGAACGATTCCACAGGTAGACACCGTCAGTTCTCTCTCGCTGATGTTGAGTCCGTCCGGATCCGAAATCATCCGAAGAAAGCGGACAAGATTATCATAGTTGTCAAGCGGCTCTCCCGTCCCCATGACAACCACATTGGAAACCCGTTCCTTTGTGTCCTTCTGAATGGCATATACCTGAGAGAGCATCTCCCCGGCAGTCAGATTCCGTGTCAGTCCCAAAAGCGTGGATGCGCAGAACTTACACCCCATTCTGCAGCCGCACTGAGAAGAAATGCATACCGTATTTCCGTGATGGTATTTCATCAAAACGCTTTCCACATAGTTGCCGTCCGAAAGCCGGAACAGATATTTTCTGGTTCCGTCGATTTTTGACTCCTGCATGGTGCGGACCGTCGGGTAATCCAGTGACAGCTGTTCACTGTACCGTTCCTTCAGTTTTTTCGGAAGGTTTGTCATTTCTTCCCACGAAGAAGCGCCGTGTTTATGAATCCATTCATAAATCTGTCCGGCCCGGAATTTCGGGTCACCGTTTTCCGCCACGAACTCAGTCACTTCCGGAAGTGTCATGGAAAGCAGATCCTTTTTGCTCATTTATTCCTTCCTCTTCATTCTTGAGACAAAAAAGCCGTCGGCTTCATGGATTCCCGGCATCATCTGCAGATATCCCTCTTCCGTAGTCAGTCTGTGCAGTTCCCTTGGAAGATAGGGGTTCAGGCTTTCCGTATAGAACGGAAAATGCTCCGTAATCCATCGGACATTGTCCTGATTTTCCGAATGTCCCACCGTACATGTGGAATAAATCAAAGTTCCTCCCGGTTTTACATAGGAAACCGCATTCCGCAAAATAGCCCGCTGCAGCTCCACAAGACTTTCAATGCCGTCTTTCGTCACCCTGTATTTGATATCTGATTTCCGGCTGATGACGCCAAGTCCTGAGCACGGGAGATCACAGATCACGATATCTGCTTTCTTCTCCGATTCCGTATCGTGCATCAGGGCGTCCATGACGGAAGGTTTTACATTGATCAGATTGGCACGGGTAATATTTTCCTGAATGAGACGCACCTTCTCTTCCGACACATCCCGGGCATCCACCATGCCGAAATCTCCCATTTTATCCGCAATGTGTAAAGACTTTCCTCCCGGAGCGGCGCATACATCAATGACATAATCACCGGGTTTCGGATTCGCAGCCTCTGCCACAAGCATCGAACTGACATCCTGAGGAAAGATCCAGCCATTCTGAAAGGCCGTAAGTGCCGGCAGATAATTATAATTGGAAATATTATATGCATAAGGCAGATACGGAGCGCGGGTCACCTTCACTCCCTGCTTCTTCAAAGAGTCCAGTATCTCCTGTTTCTCTACTCCATGTGTCTTGAAACGGACCGTTGTCGGTCTTTCCTTCAGATAGCTTTCAAGCATCCAACGGGTTACAGTCGGCCCGAACTCATCCGTCCACTCCTCCACCAGCCACTTAGGCATGGAATACCGCACGGAAAGGTAAGCATTATAGTCCTTATTCGGATCCGGATAGGGAATCTCGTTGATATGTCTGGAAATGCTGCGCAAAACTCCGTTGACAAATCCCTTCAGATTGTAAAAACCGCGTTTCTGCGTCAGCTTTACGGCCTCATTGACCGCTGCAGAATCCGGGATTCCGCCCATAAACCGTATCTGATAGACGGCGCTCCTCAGTATTTCCTGGATCACGGGCTTCATCTTGGCCACCGGAACCTTGGAAAAAAGATCGATGATGTAGTCGATCTCAATCATCCTCTCGACAGTTCCTTCGCATACCTTTGTAATAAAAGCTCTGTCCCGTTTGGAAAAATACTGGTACTTTTTAAGCGCTCCATGTATCGCCGTATGACTGTATACGCCGTTTTTGCTGATCTCCAGAAGGACATCCAATATAATTTCTCTTGTATTATCAGTCATCTGTGCTGCTCCTTAAAACTCCATCAGGCACGATCCTGCAGTTTCCTGTCCTGAATTCTGTATCCCCGCAAAAAGTCCGCTGCCGTCATCCGTCTCTTCCCTGCGATCTGCACCTCATCCAGTGAAAGTATACCGCTGCCCGTCTTCACCTGAAGATGTTCGCTCACGTCCCCCAGTATTGTTCCGGGATCCGCCTCGGTGTCTTCCCCTACAGTGGCAGCATCAGCTTCCTCATTCTTCGCATTTTTGACGGTTACGATGTGGGCCTTCCATACCTTCAGAAGTTTTCCGTCAAGATATGTAAATGCACTGGGCCAGGGATTCATGGCGCGAATCTGTCTTTCGATGACCTCCGAAGCGTTATCCCACCGGATCAGTCCCTCATCCTTTTTGATCATTGCCGCATACGCAGTCGTACTTTCCTTCGGCTGCGGCGTATATACTGCCGTCCCATTTATAATAGAAGGAATTGTGCGCACCAGAAGATCCGCTCCCAGTGCCGCAAGATGATCAAAAAGACTTCCTCCGGTTTCATCGGGTCCGATCTCATACGCTTCACTTGTGATGATGTCTCCTGTATCGAGTCCCTCATTCATACGCATGATTGTCACACCGGTTTCCTTCTGTCCATCCAGAATTGCCCTCTGAATCGGCGCGGCTCCGCGATATGCAGGAAGAAGAGACGCATGTACATTGATACAGCCGTATTTCGGAAGATCCAGCAGAACTTTCGGAATAATCTGTCCGAATGCTGCCACCACAATGAGATCCGGCTGCATCTGACGGATTTTTTCCACAGCCTCCGGATCTCTGACTCTTTTTGGCTGATACACAGGTATCCCGAGTTTTTCGGCCTCGGCCCTCACCGGACCTGCCGCAATCTGCTTTTTTCTTCCCTTCGGTTTGTCCGGCTGTGTGACAACTCCCGTGATCGTATACCCCGCACCGGCAATTGCTTTCAGCGTTCCCACCGCAAAATCAGGTGTTCCCATGAAAACGATATTCATGTCAGTCCTGTCCTTCCATTTCCTCTTCTTCATCGTAATTGACGTCATGTACGCCTCCCTGCGCCAGCTCGGTATACATATGTCCGTCCAGATGATCGATCTCATGACACATAGCCCGTGCCAGAAGGCCTTCCCCTTCCAGAGTTACCGGGTTCATATCGCGATCCAGGCACTCTACCTTCACATGCATCGGTCTCGTCACTATTCCGACTTTTCCCGGAACAGAAAGGCATCCTTCTTCTCCGGTCTGCTCTCCGTCCTGCTCCACAATCACCGGATTGATCATGCAGATCGGGTCCTCTCCCGTACAGTCAATCACAACAATTCTGCGCAGAATACCGACCTGCGGAGCTGCAAGTCCCACACCATCGGCATCATACATGGTCTCAAACATGTCATCGATCAGTTCCTGATATCTTTCTGACATATTCTCAAGCGGTCTGCATTTCTTTGTCAGTACCGGATCTCCTTCGATCCTTATTGTTCTTAAAGCCATTGTAATCTCTCCTTTACTTTTCCGTTTTTGCCGGCAAAACATGTCCTCCGGCTTGCAATTTGCCTGCTGCTTCTGTCATTACTGCACTATGTGTTCAAATCAAACTGTATCTCAATGTTCCGAAAGCCCGGATTTACCTTCAGATACCGTTCAATCATGTCTTTTCCTTTGATCAGTACGTTTAAATCCGTATTTCTCAGGTAGATTACTTCCTTATAATAGTCCCTCACCTTGCCGACCGTCTGCGGCGCCGGTCCGATGGCCTGAAGTTTCTGTTTCGGATCAAGGTAATCTATGTATTTTTTCAGGTAGGTCATTCCCTTTTTCAAAAGAGCCTGATCCTTCGAAGAGCCGAGAATTGCCATCATGTTGCCGATTGGCGGATATCCCAGAATTTTCCGGAATGCAATTTCATTCTGATAGAATTCCGAATAATTCTGTGCCGCCGCAGACACAATTGCAAAATGATCCGGCCGATAGGTCTGAATCACCGCATATCCCGGTTTCTCTCCCCGTCCTGCCCGGCCGACCGCCTGCGTAATCAGTTCATAGGTGTGTTCAGAGGAACGGAAATCCGATTCATTCAGTGAAAGATCCGCCATCAATACTCCAACCAACGTCACACCGGGGAAATCATGTCCCTTCACAATCATCTGCGTTCCGATCAGAATATCCGCTTTTTTTTCGCCAAACTCCTTTAGGATCTTTCCGTGGCCGTTCTTGCCGCGTGTCGTATCCGCATCCATTCTGAGAATTCTGGCATTCGGGAAACTCTTTTTGGCCATAGTCTCCACCTGCTCCGTTCCGATTGTCAGTCCTCCGATTTTTTTCGAATGGCATTTCGGACACTCCGTAAGTTCCGGAATGGTGTATCCGCAGTAATGACAGACCAGCGTTCCGTTGGCATGGCGCGTCAGAGTCACGTCGCAGTGCGGACATTTGACCGGAGCACCGCAGGAGCGGCAGGTGACACAGCCCGCATATCCTCTGCGATTTAAAAAAAGCATGACCTGCTCATGCTTTTTCAGCCTGTCGTCAATCAGTTCTCTGAGCCGATCACTGAAGATGCTGCGATTTCCCTTTTCAAGCTCCTCCCTCATGTCGACAATTTCCGTTTCCGGAAGGCGGCTGCCTCCGTACCGGTCCTTTAAATCCACTTCCAGATAGATTCCTTCTTCCGCTCTCCAGGAAGATTCCATGGATGGAGTGGCCGAACCGAGAAGTACATGCGCATGCTCCAGCTCCGCCCGTTTCACTGCGGTTTCTCTTGCATGATACCGCGGCACCTGTTCAGAGTGGTAAGTTTCCTCCTGTTCCTCATCGATGACGATAAGTCCCAGATGCTGAAACGGCGTAAAAAGCGCTGACCGCGGTCCTACCATGATGGAGACATCTCCGCTGCGGGCAGCCTTCATCTGATCGTATCTTTCTCCCTCCGAAAGTCTCGAATGGAGAAAGGACACCTTTTTGCCGAAGCGGCTGACAAAGCGCAGTACTGTCTGCCTTGTAAGCGAGATTTCCGGGATCAGAACGATCGCCTCTTTTCCCTCCTGCAGCACATCGGCTATCAGTTCCATATAGACCAGCGTCTTTCCGCTGCCTGTCACACCATTGAGGAGCACAGGTCTGTCCTTTTCCTGCCATTCCCGCCGAATTCTGTCGACTGCCTTCTGCTGTTCCAAAGACAGAGTATCCGCAGGAAGAGTTTTGGCATCACGGACCAGCTGCCGATAGGTATTTTCCACTTTTCTTTGCAGAATACCGCTGTCCACCAGTCCGTTTATGACGCTCAGGGGGACATTTGCCTCCTTCATCAATTCCGCCTGATCTATTCCGTCGGAATTTTCCTCCCGCAGCAGTACCCGCAGAGTTCTTTCTTTCGCCCGATAATGTTTCTGTATGCTTTCATCGAGGCAGATCCCTGCATCTTCCCTTGACCGGAGGGTAATGGTCTTTTTCTGCTTTCCCGCAATCTTGCGGCGTACGGGAATCACCGTCTTCAGAGCCTGAATCGTTGTGGATCCGTAGGTTTTGCTCATCCAGGCAGCCAGCGCGATCAGCTTTGCATCGGCCGTTTCATCATCTGTAATGATTTTCGAAATATCCTTGACGGACTCTTCCGGATAATTACAGTGATCCTTTATTCCCACTACATAACCGCGGATTTTTTTATTGCCCTTTCCAAACGGAATTTCCACAACACAGCCCGGAACAACCATTTCTCTCAGGCTCTCCGGAATTCTGTAACTGAACGGCCTGTCCAGTTTTTCATGGGAAATATCAACAATAATATCAGCGTACAGCGTCTGCATCCAATATATCCTTTATGATGACACGTTCATCCATCGGATATTTCTTTCCCTTGATTTCCTGATAGTCCTCATGTCCCTTTCCTGCAAGAACGATGATGTCCCCCGGCTGTCCATGATGAATGGCATAGGCGATCGCCTCTTTCCGATCCGTGATCCGGATATACTTTCCATTCGTCTTCTTTATGCCGGTTTCGATATCATCCATGATTGCTTCAGGGTCCTCGAAACGGGGATTATCCGATGTAATAATCGTAAAATCCGAGAGTCTTCCCGATACTTCACCCATTTCAAACCGACGTGATCTGGCCCGGTTTCCTCCGCAGCCGAATACCGTCACGATTCTCTTCGGATGATAATCCTTCAATGTCGTCAGAAGGCTCTCCAGAGCCATTGCATTGTGCGCATAATCGATCATGAGCGTAAACTGATCGGAAACCTTTACCATTTCCACTCTGCCCTTGACGGAAGCTCCCTTGAGAGCTTTCCGTATGTCTTCATGGCTGATGTGAAAGTGTTCGCACACCATGATGGCGGTCAATGCGTTATAGACCGAGAATTTTCCCGGAATATCCAGTTCCACTGGAAAATTCAGCTTTCCGGTCAGATCAAACTTCACGCCAAGGTATCCGGGCGTATGGATATGCTGAATATTCACGGCTCGAAGATCGGCCTTCTCATTGTCAATGCCGTATGTCTCCACCGAGCAGGTATGATTTTTCAGCACATCCGGAGTATGCGGATCATCAATATTGACAATTCCGATCTTACACTGCTGGAACAAAAGGCCCTTGCAGTGCATATATTCCTCAAAGGAAGCATGTTCATTCGGTCCGATATGATCCGGAGAAATATTCGTAAAAACCCCAATGGCAAATTTCACGCCGGCCGTACGGTTCAGTTTGAGTGCCTGAGAAGAGACTTCCATAACCGCCGCATCAAGTCCCTTGTCCAGCATCTCCCTTAAATACTTCTGCACCACATAGGATTCCGGTGTCGTATTCGCGGATTTAATATGAGTATCTCCGATAATCGCTTCGATGGTTCCTATGAGTCCGACCTTGTATCCGGCATTTTCCAAAATAGAGCGGATCATATAGGTGGTTGTCGTCTTTCCCTTGGTTCCGGTGATTCCGATGACCGGAAAATGCTCGGAAGGATAATCGAACCATGCCGCCGATACATAGGCAAGACCGATTCTTGTGTCCTTCGTCTCCACCACAGTGACATTTTCCGGAATCTTAAGCTCTTCGGGCATGTGTCCTTTTTCTACCAGAACCGCTGCCGCGCCTTTTTCAATCACATCCGCAAGGTAGGCATGTCCATCTGAATTTGCTCCGACAATGCACACAAAAAGCGATCCCGCCGTTACCTTTCGGGAGTCATACACCACACCACTGATTTCTTTCTCCGCATTTCCGGCAAGAATCCTGCAGTCGAGGCGTTCCAGGAGTTTTGAAAGTTTCATGTTCTATTCTCCTATTTCTGACCGAGATTCTGCCAAAATGCAGTGTTCTCCGTCAATTATTCTTGTCCTAGTTGCATTCTGATCCACTGTCGTACAAAAAGCAAAACTGTATCTCATTCTGATACGCAGGGTCATAGCTTTTATCAGTATATGTCAAAGCGGGACTTCCGTCAAATCATGGACCGGGAAAAATGCGCAAGAAAAAAGGAGCCATCGAACGGCTCCTTTTTTCTTGTCTTTTTATGAGGGGGGAGATAGTGAATTGGTTCATCAACTATCTGAAATACATAATAGCGGTGAATTGTGACTGTATTGTGACACTTTACGAAATTAAATCTAAAAATTCTAAATTAAATATAAACTTTGCACAGTTCTGCAATCGCAGCGGACCAGAGCACACAGCTGTCGTACTCAATGGCAAAATATATCTCCCGGCGCTCAAAATCGTTTTTGATTCGCGTCCGGGAGATAATTTTGTCCATTTCGTACTCGTATACAGCGTTCTTCTGTACTTAATCGACTGACAGA